>CALDQK010000746.1 GCA_937911525.1 uncultured bacterium | reverse complement strand
CGAGGCGGTTGAGCAGCCCCGCGATGTCGACGCCGCCGGCCTCGAGCGCCTTGACGGTCTGGACCGCCTTCATGGGCAGGCCGCCGCCGTCGCCCTCCATGCCCTGGAGCATGGTGATCTTGTCGACCCGGACGCGCTTCACGCTGTCGAGGAAGGTCGGCAGGATCGCCTCCAGCTTCTGGAGCAGGAAGATGTCCTTGGCCGACTCGCCCGAGGCGTGCCACTGCTTGGCCAGCTCGCGCAGGGCCTCGGCCTGCGCGCGACCGCTCTCGAGGATCGGGGCGGCGTCGCCGCGAGCCGCCGCGATCTTGGCCTCCATGTCGGCCTTGGCGGGCTCGACGATGTTGGCGTTCAGCTGGTGCTTCATCTGCTGGATTCGCGCGTCCTGCAGCTCGAGCTCGGCCCGGGCGCGCGTCAGGAGCGCCTGGACCTCACCCTGCTGCTCGGCCACCCAAGCCAGCTTGGCCGTGTTGGCGTTCGCCGTGCGGCGCGCCGACTCGGCGCGCGCCACCTGGAGCTCGGCCTGGATCTTGGCCAGCTCACCCTTCTGGCGCGCCTCGGCCTGCTTGACCAGCGACTCCGCGCGGCGCTCCGCCTCGGCGATCCGGTTGCCCCGGCTCAGCTCGGCGGTCTGCACGCGGCCCATGGCCGTCAGGTAACCCTGGTCGTCGTTGACGGCCTGGATCTTGAGGTTGTCCAGGGTGATCCCCAGGCCGTTGAGGCCCTCGCTGGCCTGCTGGCGCAGCTCCTTCTCGAAGGTCTGGGTGTCCTGGTTGACCTCCTCGGGGGTCAGCGTCGCGAGCACGCCACGCAGGTAGCCCTCGAGGGTCTCCTTGGCGATCCGCATGATCAGCGGTCGCGGCTTGCCGAGCAGACGCTCGAGCGCGTTGTCGAGGCCGGGCGACTCGCCCGAGACCTTGACGTTGGCGATGCCGTCGATGTTGAGCGGGATGCCGCCCTTGGAGAACGCGTTGCGGACGCCGACCTCGATGTTCATGTTCGTGAGGTCGAGGCGATCGACCTCCTCGAGGAAGGGAATCCTGAGCGCCCGGCCGCCCTTGACGACGCGGTAACCGACGCGCTTGCCCGAGCCCGAGCGGTAGAGGCCGCCTGAGAAGACGAGCACCTCGTTGGGGCTGCAGATGTAGATCAGGTTGTTGAGGACCTGCCAAATCGCGACGCCGAGGACGCCGAGGACGAAGACGATCGTTAGCAACGTTCCCATCACGCGACACCTCCTTGGCTGGCCGGGTCGAGGGTGTTGCCCAGCGATCCGACGACGTCGATTCCGGTCACCTGGTCGAGCTCGCGCAGGATCGCGTTGACCGTGGCGGGGTAGCTGGCCACGTAGGCCGGCAGGCTGCTGCCGTCGCCCTTGTCGATCAGGTCCACCGTGCCGACGCGAATGTTCTGCACCTGGCCGACGACCTGGCGCAGGATCGTGTCGATCTGCTGGATCATGAAGATCGGCTTGGCGCCCTCGCCCGCCTCGGCCCAGGCCTGGCGGACCAGGTCCAGCGAGCCGGCCATGGCCTTACCGCGCTCCAGGATCGGCGCCGCCTCGGCGCGCGCCTGGAACTCCTTGGCGCGGGTCTGAGCCTGCGCCTTGACGACGACCTCGGCCTGGAGGCGCTTGGCCTCCAGCTCGCTGCGCACCTGCTGCAGCTCGAGCTCGGCGCGGGCGCGCGCGGTCTCGCGAGCGGCCTCGGCCTCCTCCTCGGCCGACTTGGCTGCGGCTTCGAGCTTGGCCTTCTCCTCGTCGAGGTTGTTCTTCTTGGTGCGGATCTCCTGCTCGGCCTGTTCGCGAGCCACGTCGCTGCGCGACTTGGCGTCCGCCTCGGCCTCGGTCGCGGCGCGCTCGCAGTCGGCCTCGAACACCTCGGCCGTCTTGAGCACCTCCGCGATCGACTTGCGGCCGATCTCGGCCAGGTAGCTGCTGCCCTGGATGTCGCCCACCGAATGGATGTTGAAGGTGTCGAGGTGCAGCCCCAGCTTGTTGAGGTCGGTCTCGGCCTCGTGGCTGAGCCGCTCCGAGAACTTGAGCCGGTCCTCGTTGACCTCCTCGGGCGTCAGGCTGGCGACGACCGCGCGCAGGTGACCCTCGAGGGTGTTCTTGGCCACCTCGAGCACCTCGTGGCGGTCCTGACCGAGGAAGCGCTCGATCGCGTTGCGGACGATCCGCGGCTCGCTGCTGATCTTGACGTTGGCGATCGCGTCCACGTTGAGGCGCACCCCGCCGCGGCAGAAGGCGTTGCGGCAAGAGACCTCGACCTCCATTACGGCGAGGTCGATCCGCTTGACGTCCTCGAGGAAGGGGACGCGGAAGCCGCGGCCCTTGCCCGTCGCCGACGAGATCATTCGGTAGCCGAGCATGGTGCCGTCCTCGAGGCGGTTCTTTCGCCCAGAGAACACCAGCAGCTCGTTGGGCCGGCAGATGAACATGAACTGCTTGACGATCCAGATCAGCGCCAACACGCCGAACAGGATCGCGACGCTGCCCATTACGACGGCGAAGAAGAGCCCCATCCCGTCGTCAGCGCCGAGTAACAAAGGAATACCTATCACTCACCCCTCCTCTCGTTGCCAGAGGTCGATCCCAGACTGATCGCTTTCGCGGGGGATCGGACCCGCGACGCGTTTGTGCGAAACGTTGTAAGGGAGCAGGGCCGGCTGGTGTGGCCGGCCCCGACAGCTACCCGAGTCGAGGCTGCCTGAGCCGAGGCCGCCCTCAGGCGGCCTCCTTGGTCTTGGCCTCGGTCGGCACCACCAGCAGGGTGCCCTCGGCGTAGCGGAGCACCTTGATCTCGGTGCCCCGCTCGAGGGTGGCGCCGCCCTCAGTGATCGCCGGGAGGTCGACGTCCACGCCCTTGACGTGCAGGCGGACCTGGCCGGGGCTGCCCGGCTCGACGCGCAGCAGGACCTGGCCCTCGCGGCCGAGGTAGTCCGTGGCGGGGTCGATGTTGCTGTGGACCTTCTCGGAGCGCAGCTTCTGGATCAGGCGGCTGGTGAAGTAGCCCGAGAAGAAGCCGATCCCCAGCGAGGTGCCGAGCACCGGCTGCCAGGCCAGGCCGCTGACGAAGGTCAGCAAGAGGCCGGTCAAGCCGAAGAAGGCGACGAAGAAGATCCAGAAGCGCAGCGAGAGGACGGGCAGCCAGAGGGCGTCGCCGGCGCTGACGCTGGGGGCGAGGTCGCCGTCGTGGTCGACGTCGACATCCACGTCTGCATCGACGTCCACGTCGACATCGACGTCCGCGTCCACGTCGAAGTCCGCGTCGACGTCGGCGTCCGAGTCGTGATCGCTAAAGAAGGAGAGGGCCACGAGGCCCATTCCGACGATGGTGCAGCCCAAATACAGCAGCCACAACTTTTCCATGATCACCCTCCTCTAACGTGCTGCACTCGCACCTCGCACACCTCTTGAACGACTACCGACCTCAGCCCGCTGCTGTGGTTCGAGGAAGGTATCGTCGTCGCCAGGGGGCGTCAATAAAATTGCAAAGTTGACGGCCCTGTGTAACGACGTAAAGGCTTATGCGTCAACCCGCCTCAATTGGTGGGCTCCTTGGCCTCTCCACGGAGGGAGCGAACCTCGCCGTTCTCGATCCTGCGCAGGATCAGCCGAATCGCCTCTTTGCTCCACGATTTCGCCCGGCGCTTGGTCGGGACGCCCTCCTGATCGAGGGCCTCGGCGATGAGTCGCAGGGACTTGCCCTCGTCGGCGAGCTCCTGAATACGCTGGACCGCGTGGGCCTCGACCGGGTCTGGGACCACGAAGCCGCGCACGACCTTCTCGCCGAGCAGGAGCTTGCTCCCCTTCTTGCGCTTGTGGAGGGTCCGCAGGCTCGCCGGCGTCTCGCGCGCCTGCTCCTCCATGTGGGCCGCCGAGCGGAGGACGGCCTTCATGAAGCGGCCCTGCGGGCTGAGCGTGTCGACGGGGGCCCCGGCCAGGTCGAGCACGTGAATCGCGATCTGCTTCTCCTCCCAGCGCTCGAGGGCGGCCAGGCACTCGCGGGCAGACGCGAAGAGGCGGTCGAGGCGCTGCACGATGATCGAGTGCACGCGCGGCTTGTGGATCCAGCGGGCGAACTCACCCCCGGCCGGTCGCGCCTCGAGGGGCACGTTGCCGGCGACCTCGTCGTCGATCAGGACGGCCTCGAGGCTCAGCCCGCGGAAGGCCGCGTAGTGCTCGATGGCCACCTGCTGAGCCTCCGTGGCCATCAGGGGATCCGCCTCGTCCAGATCACTGGTGCGGATGTAGCCGAGCGCGTTCCTGCTGCGTCCCCCCACGCGGTGCCTCCTTGCTCACGAGGGTAGGGGAGGCCCACTCCGTTGCAACCCCATGCGGGCTGGCTCGAGCGCGCGGGGATTCTCCTGTCGGGTCGGGCGTGGGTTTTGTTAGGGTCGTCGCCCATGAGCTTCCCCGCCACCCTGCTCAGCGGCCTGGCCTCGCTGATCGCTCCCGAGCGCTGCCCAGCCTGCCGGGCCTACACGCTGGCCGACGAACAGCGCCCACCGGCCAGCGCCCGCGAGGCGCTGGCCGCTCAGCTCTGCGCCCCCTGCCAGGAGCGGCTCGACTGGCTGGAGGTCGCCTGTCGGGCCTGCGCTCTGCCGCGCGGCCCCGGGCTGAGCGAGAGCCGCCGCTGCTCGAGCTGCCGCAGCCAGTCCCTCGGCCGCGTGCGCACGACCACCGCGCTCTACCGCTACCGTGGGCCGGGGCGCCACGTCCTGCGCCGGCTCAAGTACGAGGGCCACGACCCCCTCGGACGGGCCCTGGGTCGAGCCCTCGGCGAGCGCCTCCGCCGCTGGCGCGGCGAGCTCCTGAGCGAAGAGCTGGTGATCTGTCCGGTGCCCCTGCACGCCTGGCGCCGGCTGGGCCGCGGCTACAACCAGGCCGAGCTGATCGCGGCCGGGGTGGCCGAAGCGCTGGAGCGCCCTCTGGTCTGCCTCCTGCGCCGGCGACGCGCGACCCGCGCCCTCTACGGCGTGCGCCGGCACCACCGGGACCAGGTCCTGAGCGGGGCCTTCCGCGCCCTGCCGGCCGCCGCCGGGGCGCGCGTCCTCCTGGTCGACGACATTCGCACCAGCGGCGCTACCCTGCGCGCCGCGGGACGCGCCCTGCACGAGGCGGGGGCGCGCCGAATCGACGCCGCCGTCGTAGCCTGTTGAGCCCCAGTCCCCGGGAGATCGAGTGCTGCGCTACGCCTACAACACCAACGGGCTCCAGTCCCACCGCCTGCCCGACGCCCTGGCCCTCCTCGACGAGGCGGGCTACCACGGCGTGGCCCTGACCCTCGATCACATGCACCTCGACCCGGTCCACGCGGGGCCGGGCGAGATCGCGGCGGTCAAGAGGCTGCTCAAGCAGCACCGGCTGAGCTGCTGCGTCGAGACCGGGGCCCGCTTC
>CALDQK010000745.1 GCA_937911525.1 uncultured bacterium | reverse complement strand
CGTCACCGCCGAAGCACAGCCGCGCCGGGCCGGCGCCAGCAACCGCCTGCGAGGAGAGTCCGGGACCAGGGGCCCGGCGTCCTCGCCCGCCGAGGCCGGCGCCCGGGCCTACGCTGCCGGAAAGCTCTCCGAGGCCCTCGAGCATCTGCGAGCGGCCGTGCACCAGAGCGGGTTCAAGGACCGACGCTCGCGCCTGCTCTTGGCCAAGACCTACGACCGGCTCGCCCTCGCCAATCGGGACGACGGGGTAGCCAAGCAGCAGGTGGACATGGCGAGCTACCACCTGACGAACCTCGCCCAGCAGGGCGACGCGATCGGCGAGGAGGCCAAGTCCCTCCTTCAGCGGCGCCGCGGCAAGGACGCGCTGGAGCGAGCGGTGCTGGTCTACGGCATGGTCCTGGCGCGCGGCGACCAGGGCCAAGCCGTCAAGGAGCTTCAGCGGCGGATCAAGGTCCAGGTCAACGGCCAGTTCGGCCCCACGACCGAGGCCGTCCTCGAGTCCGTCCAGCAGAAGCGTCGCGTCGCACAGACCGGGAAGGTCGGCCCGACCACCCTCCAAGCCCTGGGAGTCGAGGTGATCTACGGACGCTATCGGGTCTCGGACGCCAAGGTGCGGGGCTTCCTCGAGCGGCTCTCGGCGAGGACCGGGCAGGCCGTAGTCCTGACCAGCGGCGACCGCGACTTCGTGCCTCGCGGGGGCAGCCGCAACAGCCTCCACCTCCAGAAGCGGGCAGCGGACTTCTACGTCGAAGGCCAGACCCTGCGCCAGACCTGGGAGGTGATCCGCCGGCACCGCGGCGAGCTGCTCGGCGACAGCGCCTACGAGGTGATCTGGCACGACGTCAACACCAACACCGGCGGTCCGCACCTCCACGTCGGCCGCCACGGCTACGGCACGACGGTGTTCCTCTACGAGAACTACGGCAACTACCGCCAGCGCTAACCAGCGCTCGCAAGGCACGACGACATGACGATTCGCCACTTCACGACCCTCCTGGTGTTCGCAGCGGCAGGGGTCGCGAGCGCGCAGCCGACCCGAGTGCCCCTGCGGGAGCGCGAGCGGGCGGTGGAAGCGCTGGCGCGCGCCCTCGAGCGAGAGCAGACGCCCGGGCTGACGCCCCTCTACTTCGGCAGCTACGTGCATCGCACCCCTGATCAGCGTGGCCACAGCCGCGACTACGACTTTGGTTACTCATTCGTCGACGGGCAGGGAGAGCTCGTCGCCTGCGAGCCCCTGGGCGGGGCGCTCGAGGTGCTCACCGACGGAGGCCAGTCCCTGACCTTGGTGTGGCGACAGCTCGTGCGCCGCTTGCGCTTCGTCGACACCCCCAGCGGCGGGCGGAGAGTCGAGGTCGAGCCGCGGGTGAGCACCGAGGAGCTGAGGCTGGTCTCGCCCAGGCAGGGGTGGACCGCGGGCGACGAAGGCGCGCTGCTGCGCTTCGAGAGCCCCCGCCTCGCCGGAGGGGGAATCTCCCTAGGAGCGCTGGTCCAGCGTCGGGGCAACCAGCTCGTGCTGGAGCTGCGCCCCTCCAGCGCGTGGAGCAGGGTCCAACGCCGCTGGCTGCGCAACTACATCGATGCCAACCGGGGGCTGCGGCGCGGCGAGCTGGAGGACGTCCGCGCCCTCACGCCCGGCTGCAAGGACTTCCTCAACCGGAAGGCGACGCACCTCGCCCTGGCGAAGGCAGCGACCCCCTTGCTCTTGACCCCGGTCAGCGTGGTCGTCGATCAGGTCGGCAAGCTCGACCCGCGCGAGGTCGAGGTCACCTCGAAGCACGTGACCCTGCGGGTGGGCGAGACCCTGGCCCTGCGCCTGCCCGGGGTTGGCTGGCAGCGAGTGGGTCCGCGCCCCTCCCTGGAGCGGCTGCGCGTCGCCGCGCAGGGCAAGCGCGGCGCGACCTTCGAGCGCATGCCGCGCGACTTCCGCCACCCGGGCACCAGCTTGCAGCTGCGTGCTACAGGGCCCGGCGTACGCTTCTTTCGCTTCGAGCGCCAGAAGGTCACTCGCTCGGCCACCGGGGCGCGCGTGGTCTGGAAGCAGGACATGGCGTTCCGGGTCGACGTGCTGCCTGCCGCGGCGGAGCCAACCAGCGAAGCCCGCGCCTTGCCCAAGCCAGACCGCAAGGGGGCGACCCAGGCGCTCGGCGGGCCTCGCTAGGGCCGGCCGCGCTCCCCGGGGCGCTTCGAGCGGGCTGAAGGAAGCTCGGGGGCGCGAGCTTGGCTCAGGGCAGGGACCGAGCGGTGCGTATCCCCACGAAGCGCTCTCCCCGCGCTTGGTCAGGTCGATCTCATTGCTCGGCGCCCGCCGCCCCGTCTCAGCGCAGAAGGCCGCTACTGCACCCAGGTCGTCTCGAGCTCGGCGAGGAAGAAGCCCCGCTCGAAGCTCACCCGGTGCGCGGGGCGCTCCTTGGCTAGGCCCGCTTCGCTTGCCAATTGGAAGGACCCTGCCGGCACCCAGCGCAGGTGGGTCCTGTCGCGCCGATTCAGGTAGTCCCCTGGCAGCTCGCCCCAGTCGAGGTCCTGCGGCAAGGGCAGCGGCGGGCCTGTCGCAGGCATGCACCCCGCTGTCCGCTCGCCGCGACAGCGCCTCCTCCGCACGACTTGCGCGCGCCGCGCGTTTTCCTTGACGGATTCGCGCCCGCGCTCCGCTGAAGCACGCATCAGCAACCCCTACCAGCGAGGTCCCATGACCCATCTTCGCTCTGCGCTCTTGGCCAGCGCGGCGCTCACGACCTGCCTCCTTGGAGCCGAGCCAGCCACGGCCAGCCCCGACTTCTCGCAGGTTCCAGGCACCGTCGTCAGCTACGAGCCCTCTCCCAATCCGCTCCGGCACCTCTTCGACCAGGTGTTCAAGCGCGGCTCCTTCATCAGCTCCCCGACGCTGGCCGTGCTCCCCAACGGCCACTATGTGGCGGGCCACGACCTGTTCCGCAACGGCGGGAAGGAGAGCCCCGAGGGGCGCGGCACGACCAAGGTGTTCCGCTCGACCGACCGCGGTCGAACCTGGCAGCAAGTCGCCAAGCTCAGCCAAGCGAGCTGGTCCACCTTGTTCTGGCACCGGGGCGCGCTCTACCTGTTCGGCAAGACCAAGGCCGGCAGCGACATCGTGATCCGACGCTCGCGCGACGAAGGGCGCACCTGGACGACGCCGCGCGACGCGAGTCGCGGCCAGCTGGGCCCCAGCGGAGGCACGACCCCGAACACCCCCGTGATCCACGGCGGGCGCCTCTGGATCGCGACCGGCGTCCGGGTGTGGTCGGCGCCGGTAGGAGCGGACCTGCTCCAGGCCTCGTCCTGGACCCGCAGCGGCCGGCCCCCCACCGACAAGAGCTACCTCAACGGGCGCTTCACCTTCTGGTCCGAGGGCCAGGTCGTGGCAGCGCCAGCCCAGGGGGTGTTCGTGCTCCCCAAGATCTGGGACCGCCCCTTCACGGCGCTGCTGGGCTTTGGCCGGCCCAACCGCAGGCCGAGCTTCGACCCGGCCCAGGACTTCGTCCGCCTCCCTGGCGCCGAGAAGAAGTTCGGCGTCCGCTACGACCCCGTCTCGAATCGATTCTGGGCCCTGACCAACCCCGTCCTCAAGCGGCACGAGCGAGACGCCAACGTGCCCTGGTCGGTGTGGCGCTTCTGGCGCAAGGCCGTCACCCCTGGGCTGGTGCGCAACGCCGCCGCGATCTACTCCTCGCGCGACCTGCGCAGCTGGCGCTTCGAGCAGGTGTTCCTCTACTCACGCGACGTGAAGCACACCGGCTTCCAGTACCTCAACTTCTCGATCGAAGGCAACGACCTGCTCGTCGTCTCGCGCACGGCCTTCAAGGTCGGCCGGCACGAGCCGCCCCGCGCCCATGACTCGAACCTGCTCACCTTCCACCGCGTGCGCGACTTCCGCAGCCGCCCGGCCGACCCCTACCCGCGGGGGAGCGGCCTGAACGCCAGCAACGGCGCGCCATGACCTGCCCAAAGAGAGACCCCATGACACGCACTCCGACTTGGCTGACCCGGCTGGCCCTGCTCTGCCTGCCCTTCTTCCTCTCAGGCTGCCTGGACTACCGCGAGATCCTCACCCTGAGCTCGACGGGCGGGGGCAGCCTGGAGGCCGAGCTGACCCTCGACCTCGGCCTGCTGCGCGAGCTCTCCGCGGCCCTCGGTGAAGCCGTGTCTCCTGGCGACCTCGCCAGTCCGACCCGGGCGGAGCTCGAGGCGACGCTCGAAGCCGAGGGCGTCGCGCTGAGCGAGCTCTCGCTGGAGAGTCAGGGCCCGCGCACGTGGGCCCGCTTCCGCATCGAGTTCGAGGACCTCGACGCGCTGCACCGGATCGAGGCCTTCGCCAGCCGCCGCCAGCTGGCGGTGTTCGAGCAGGGGCCAGGTCAGGTCCTGCTCGTGTCGCGCTGCGACCTCCGCGGAGTCGTGCCCCTGCCCGGCTTCGGCCAGGTCGCTGACCCCGTCCAGGCCCAGGTGGTCGCCGATGTGGTTGAGCGCATCCGCGCCTCCCTGCGCCTGGAGTCGGAGCTGCGGCTGCCCGGGCAGGTCCTGAGCTGCAACGGCGAGCTCGTGGGCGCGGGCCGCGAGGTGCGCTGGCACTTCGACCCCCTCCAGCGACCCGAGCTCGGCCAGGAGGAGGCGCTGCTCAAAGCCACCTGCGACGCGAGCGCGCTCCCGTGGGCCAGCGAGCTCCAGCCGACGCCCCCCGAGGCGGGCGAGGTCGAAGCCGACGCCCTGGCGCCCGTGACGAGCAGCACCCAAGCGGCGGCCAGCGGAGCCCCCTCTAGCCCAGCGCAGGGCCTTGGCCTGCAGAGACGGGGAGGCGAGGGCTGCGCCCTGGGCGCCGGACCAGGGAGCGGCGCGAGCGCTGCGCTCTGGCTGGCGCTCTGCGGCGCGGGGCTGCTCTTCCTGCGGCGGCGAGCGGTCGCAGGCCCGCGCGGCGGCGGGGGACTCCTCTGACGAGGGCGCC
>CALDQK010000744.1 GCA_937911525.1 uncultured bacterium | reverse complement strand
GAGCTCCCCCTGCAGCGCGGGGCTCAGCTCACGCCAGGCGCTCTTGACCTGGCGCTCGAACTCGACCGGAGCCAGCGCGCCCGGGGACACGTCGGCGCGGGCCCGCAGCACGTGCCCCGCGACGCTCGAGACCGCGTCCACGCGCTCCTGGACCAGCGCCTGCACGTCCTCGCGCACCTTGGGCCCCAGGGGCATGGCCGTCACGGCCGCCCGCACCAGCTCCTCTCCGGCGTGCTCCCAGTCCCTCAAGCCCAGTCCCTCGAGCCCAATTCCTCGAGCCCAATCCCTCGAGCCCAGTCCCTCACGGCTGCTGCCTCACGGCTCCTGCCTCGAGGCCAGCGCTCACGGCCAGTCCTCCCAGCCGAGCATACGCAGAGCGACCCCCCCGCTGTAGGCTCGACCGGAGTGAGCCAGAGCCAAAGCTCCGGAGGCTGGGACACGGCGCTGGCGCGCCTGCTCGACGCAGAGGGCACCCTCTCGCGCGCGGCGCTGGTCGACCTCCTGCGCGAGGTCCGCGCCCAGCGCGGCAGCGAGCGCGAGGTCGAGCTGGCCGAGCTGATCGTGGCCCGCGGCCTGCTGCCCCCCGCGGCCGTCGAGCAGGCGCTGCGCCGGAGCAGCGGAGCGCGCCCGCCCGCGGCCAGCCCGGGGCAGCGCTTCGGCGCCTACCGCGTCCTGCGCCGCCTCGGGGGCGGGGGCATGGGCGAGGTGTTCGAGGTCGAGCACGAGCAGACCCGCGTCCGCTACGCCCTCAAGGCGGCCCGCCGCGACGCGGGCCCCGAGGAGGCCGAGCGCTTCGAGCGCGAGGCCCAGGTGCTCGCCGCGCTGGAGCACCCGCACCTCGTGCGCGTCCACAGCGCCGACCTGGCGGGCCGCCACCCCTACCTCGTGATGCAGCTCTGCCCGGGGGGCTCGCTGGCCGAGCGGCTCGCGCGGGCCCCGCTCGAGCCCGCCGAGGCCCAGGCCTTGGCGCGGGACCTCGCCAGCGCGCTGGACTACCTGCACCAGGAGGGCGTGCTCCACCGCGACATCAAGCCGGACAACGTGCTCTACGACGGGGAGGGTCGCCCTCTCCTGAGCGACTTCGGCCTGGCCCGCGCGCGAGGGGGGCTCTCGCTGACCGAGACCGGCGAGCTCCTGGGCACGCCCGCCTACATGGCCCCCGAGCAGATCGAGGCCCCCCACCGCGTCGACCGCCGCGCCGACGTCTACGGCCTGGGCGCCCTGCTCTACGCCGCGCTCGCGGCTCGCCCTCCCTTCCAGGCCGGCTCCCCCCTGGCGATCCTGGACCTGGTCCTGCGCGAGACCCCGCCCGACCTGCGCGAGCTGAGCCCCGCGGCGCCTGCCGCTTGCGCGCTGGCCTGCGCGCAAGCCCTCGCCAAGGACCCCGAGCGGCGCCCCGCCAGCGCGGGCGAGCTGGCCCGCCTCTTCGGCGGGGCCGCGAGCGCGGAGCGCCGCTCCCCCGCAGGCCTCCTCGGCGCCCTCGCCGCGCTGGCCGCTGCGCTGCTGGCAGCCAGCGCGCTCCTGCTGGCCCGGGAGCCTGGCCCCGCGCCCGCGACCGCTCCGAGCGCCTCCTCGTCCGAGGCCAGCCCTGCCCGCGGCTGGCGCGAGGAGGTCGCGGCCCTCGACTCCGCGGCCCTCGCGCTCGAGCTCCTGCTCGAGCACCAACAGGAGTGGCAGACCCCGGACCAGGCCGCCGCCCTGGCGGCCCTCGAGCGCCTCGAGCCCAGCGCTGCGCGGCTGGAGCGGCTGTCCGAGCTGCGCGGGGCGCCGCAGCGGCTCGCGCTCTGCGAGCTGCTCCGCCTGAGGGAGGGCGACGCCCTGCGGCTGACGCACTGGGGCGACTCCGCCGGGCTGGCGGCGCTCGCCGAGCAGTCCATCGCGATCACCGCGCGGCTGGGTGAGGTGAGCGACCTCCGCCCTCCCCACGAAGTGCGCGACCGTCACCTGACCCTGGTGGCGGACCTCGCTCCCTACGCCTCGCGCGCGGAGGTCGGCCCCTGCGAGCGCTTCGTGATCGACGACTCCCTGCAGGCGCTCTGCCAGAGCATGATCGTGCTCTTCGCCGCCAGCCGCTGGGGCGTGATGGACAACGACGACCTCGACATTGGCCAAGCCTCCCGCGGCCTGGCCCGCCTGGCGCGGAGCCTCCCTTGGACCTCGCCCGCGACCCGCGCCGCGCTCGTCGCCCACTTCGCCACGCAGCCGCGCGCTGCCTTCGACCACCTGGAGGAGGCGCGCGCGGTCCTCGCCCAGAGCCAGGGCGAGCTCTTCGGCGGCCGCCCCGGGCCCCTGGGCGCCTACGGGCCGCTGCGGCTCGCGCTGCTCGTCGAGGAGGACCCCGCCGCGGCCCTGGCGCGGATGCCCCAGCTCGGCCAGAGCCGCCTGCTGGAGTGGGTCCGCAGCTACGACGGGGAGCTGGGACAGATCGCCAACGTGCGCAAGATCGAGCTCCTCTACCGCGAGCGCGTCCGCAGCGGGCGCTTCGATCCCGCGCAGGTCACCGAGCTCAACGGCCGCCTGACGCGGTCAATGACCCGCACGCGCGACAAGGACCCGCTCTATCCGCTGGCCTTCTGCGAGCTGCTGGTCAATCCCCCCAGCGATCGCGACGCCGTCGCGCGCGCGCTCGACCGCTTCGCCAGGCGCCGCGGAAACGGCAGCGAGCACGTCGAGGCGCGGCGGATCCTGGGGGCCACGCGAGCCCTCCTGCAGGGGAACGAGGCCAGCAAGGTGCGTTGGCTCGAGTCGCTGAAGCCGGTGGTGGAGGGCTCCTCTCCGGCCTGGGCCGAGCTCTACGGGACGCGGGCCCTCCTGCAGTGGCGCCTGGGACGACCCAAGCAGGAGATCGCGGCCACGCTCGAGCTGGCGAGGAGAGAGCGCGCCCTGCCCCTCGGTGCGCCCTGGACCTGGCCCGGCTACGTCGAGCGCGTGATCGCGGGCGAGGCCTGGTGGCCTGGCGACAAGTGGGCCGAGGGCGAGTAGCTCAGCTCGCCTCGCCGAGCAGCGGGCCGTCCGCGGCCTCGCCGAGCACCGGCCCCTCCTCGACCTCGGGCACGGTGTCGACGCGGAAGCCGAGGGTGCGCGAGGGCGGGTCGTAGCTGCGGATGTTGATCCGGAAGATCGCCTCGTAGCGGAGGAAGCTCAGGTAGAGCCCGTCGCAGCTGGGCGGGTCCACGTAGAGCTGGGCCACGAGGTGGTCCTTCTTGAAGGCCGTGAACGCGGCCACGTCGACCGTCTCCCCGCTGGCCAGCTCCAGCTCGACCACGGGCGTGTCGCCGTCGACGTCGATCTCGCAGCTGGGCGCGAGGCCGGCCTGGAAGTGCGCCGCGAAGAAGTCGCGGTCGAAGGGCCCGTAGGGCCGCTCGCGGTTGACGTAGTTGCCCGGGATCAGGAGTTCGCTCATGGCCCGAGCTTGGCCTGCACCTCGATCCGGCGCAACGCGCTTTGGCGCGAAGGGCGTTGCCGGTAGTCTTGGCGCGTGCCACGACTCGCCCACCTCTTCGCGCTCCTCTCCGCGCTCCTCTGCTGGGGCTCGCCCGCCGCCGCCCAGGCGCCCGACACCAGCGCCCTGCGCGACGCCGCGGCCGCCACCAAGGCGCGCCTCGAGAAGGACGCCGCGCGCTGGACGGTGGTCTACCTGACCCGCGGCGGGGCCCGGATCGAGGTCCAGGTCGTGCACACGCCCTTCGCGGTGCGTCGCCTGCTGCGGCTCCAGCTCGGCGAGCGGGCCCCGCGCGAGGTCCTGCGCGTGATCGAGCGCGAGGGGGCCTGCTACGTGAGCGAAGTCGGCGGGGTCCGCGGGATCTACCGCCCGCGCGAGGCGCCCTTCCTCTTCCCGAGCGCCTACGTCTACCTCGACGGCGGCCGGCTGCCCCTGGCGCAGGACCTGCGCGCGCTGGGCTCCTTCCACGGACGCGTCGAGCAAGGCCGCTGGCGCTTCCGCAAGGCCCTGGCCCCGACCCAGGAGCGCAGCCTGGAGCGCCTGGTCGCGAGCCTGGAGCGCCTGGTCCAGCGCAAGCCCAGCCCCCAGGTCAAGGTCCGCCTGATCCAGGCCAAGGAGGCCCTCGCCCAGGGCGTCCTCAGCGACGTCGACCCCAAGACGGGGCTCCTCTACCGCTTCGGCCCGCCCGACGCCCGCGCCCAGCTGGCGAGCTTCCAGTGGCTGGACGAGATCGACCTGGCCGACTTCGTGACCGAGGGCGAGGCCCTGCCCGACCGGCGCGCGCCGCTCACGGCCCCCCTGGCCCAGCTCGCCCACTGCGGGATCTGGCAGCCCGGCGCCCCGCGCGCCGACGTGGACCTGCGCCTGGTCTCGCTCGCGACCGGCGAGGTCCGCCGCCCGCCGGTCGCGCTCCCGCGCGCCCTGCCGGGCTGCTTCCTGGGCGAGGACTCGCTCCTGGTCACCGCCCCGCACCCCGGCGGCGTGGGCCTGTTCCGGGTCGAGCTGAAGAGCGGCGAGACCGAGCGCCTGGGCGGGCGCGCCCTGAGCAAGGGCGCGGTGCTCCTGCCGACCCTCTCGCCCGACCGCAAGACGGTCGCGCTCCTGCACGTGCGCGACGCGACCAGCGGCAAGGCCCAGCCGACCCTGCTCGACCTGGCCGATCCCGGCCGCGTGCGCCTGGTCGGGACGCCGGTCGTGAGCGGCACGACCCTGTCCTGGTTCCCCCAGGGCGACGCGCTGCTCTTCGTGCGCCGCGCCGCCTTCCTCCCCGACGCGCCGCCCTACGCGGCCGTGACCCGCCTCTCGCTCGCGGGCGGGGCGATGCGCGAGCTCTGCCGCGGGGAGTCGCCCGTGTTCGTGGGCGAGCGGATCCTCTACCGCGACAAGGGCGGCCTGTGGCGCACCTGCGACGCCGAGGGCAAGGACCGCCGCCCCCTCGGAGAGGGGCTGAAGGGCTGCGAGGCCCCGGCGCCCGGTCCCAAGGGCGAGCGCGTGCTCATGATCCAGCGCCGCGAGCAGGGCCCGCGCCCGGTGCTGGTCGAGCTGAAGAGCGGGCGCGTCACGCCCCTGCCCCTGAAGAAGCCCCTCAGCGGCGGCCTGTGGGGCCTGCCGGTGTGGCGCTGAGCCGCGCCTCGCGCGCCCAGAGGAAAGCCGGCAGGGCGCAGCACAGCCCGATCCCCAGGTTGAGCGCCACGTAGAGCCACCAGCGCGGGATCTCGCGCGCGCGGGCCTCGCGATAGGACCAGAGCCAGAACGCGAGCGAGGAGAGCACGAGGTCGAGCGTGAACGCGCGGCCGGGGTCGGTCACCCAGAGCGCTCCCAGGAAGGCGCTCGGACTGGGGCCCGCCGTCGCGAAGTGGCGCGCGAAGAAGGCCAGCGGCAGCGCCGCGCCCAGGACCGTCAACAAGGCGTAGAGGTGTCGCTGTCGCATCGGTCAAGTGTCCCGCAAACCTGCCCTCGCCCCGCACAAGAATCGACTCGACCAGCTCGGACAGTCAGACGCCCCCTCGCCTCTCAAGGCGCCCCCCGCTCCGCCAACCAGACGACCCCTCGCCGACCCAAGGCGCCCCCGCCCCCCC
>CALDQK010000743.1 GCA_937911525.1 uncultured bacterium | reverse complement strand
CGCCTCGGCGTCCAGCGCGGGCGCGTGATCCCGCTCGCGCTCTCGGCCCTCGCGAGCGAGCCCCTCGACCTCGCCCAGCGCGCGGCGCTCGGCCTCGCCCAGGGCACCGGCGCGATCGACTCGCGCCGCCTCTTCGACTACTTCCGAATCACCCCCTGCGGGCGGGTGGTGTTCGGCGGCGGGGTCCCCCGCCCTGCCCCTGTCGGGGGCGCCGTCGCCGGACACCTCCCGCCCGGGAGCGAGCGCGCCCTGCGCGCCGCCTTCCGCGCGCTCTTCCCCGCCGGCCTCGCGCCGCGCGTGGCGCGGACCTGGGGGGCTACGATCGGCTACACACTCGACGGCCTGCCCACCCTGGGAGCGATCCCCGGGCGGCCAGGCCTGATCCACCTCGGCGGCTGGTGCGGTCACGGGATCGCGCTCTCGCTCGCCGCCGGCCGCTGGGGCGCGGACCTGCTCGCGGGGCGCGCCCCCGCCGAGCTGGCCTGGCTCCGCCCCCGCGCCCCCTGGCTCCCCTTCCGCCCCCTGCGCCGGCTCGGCTGCCGCGCGCTCCCGCCCCTCTTGGCCCTTGGAGATCGCCTGTGAACGCCCCCGCTCCCGCCCTCGCCGCGCCGACGCCCGCGGCCCGCGCCACCTCGCTCCCCTTCCTGCGCGCCGAGCGGGCCGCCCTCGAAGCGCGCTTCCCCGGGCTCGACGCCGCCCTCGCCGCGCGCCCCCTGAGCGCGCTCGAGGCCAAGGACTCCCCGGCCCTCGCGGAGCTGCGCGCCGCCGGCGGTCCGGGCCTGCTCGTCCCCGCCGAGCTCGGCGGCGGCGGCGCGAGCCTGCTCGAGGCGGTGCGCCTCCAGCGCGCGATCGGCAGCCGCGCGCCCTCCCTGGCCGTGGCCGCGACCATGCACCACTTCTCGGTCAGCTCGCTGGTGGATATCGCGCGCCTGCGCGGCGGCGGCGGGATCGAGTCCATGCTCCTGGGCGAGATCGCGCAGGAGCGGCTCTACCTGGCCTCGGCCTTCGCCGAGGGCCGGACCGGCGCGAGCATTTTTAGCTCGAGCCTGCGGGTCGAGCGCTGCCTGGACGGGCTGCGGGTCAACGGGAGCAAGAAGCCCTGCACCCTCTCGCGCTCCTTCGACCTGCTGACCGCGAGCTTGCTGGTCCCGGGCGTCGCGGGTGAGCCCGACCGCTTCGCGGTGGCCGTGATCCCGCGCGCCACGCCGGGGCTCTCGGTGCGCCCCTTCTGGCAGAGCCCGATCCTGGGCGCGACCGAGAGCGACGAGGTCGTCCTGAGCGACGTGCTCGTGCCCGAAATGCAGGTCGCCTACCTCGGCGAGCCCAGCCACCTAGATGCGATTCAACTCGGCGGCTTCCTGGCCTTCGAACTCCTCGCCAGCGCGAGCTACCTCGGGATCGTGAGCGGCCTCGTCGAGCGAGCCCTCGTCCAGGGGCGCGGCGCGCCCAGCGACCGGGTCGTCCTGGCGAGCGAGCTCGAGGGGGCGGCCATGGCGCTCGAGGGCGTCGCGCGCGCGGCCGACGCCTCGCGAGCCGACGAGGAGAGCCTCGTCGCTCAGTCGCTCCTGGTCCGCCACCACGCCCAGCGCGCGATCGAGCGCGCCGGGGACCTCGCGGTCGAGATCCTCGGCGGCATGGCGTTCATTGCCGATCCCGACGTGAGCTACCTGCTGGCGGCGACCCGCGCGCTGGCCTTCCACCCGCCCTCGCGCCGGAGCGCGATCGCTGGCCTGGACGCCTGGCTCGGGGGCGAGCGGCTGGAGCTCAGCTGAGGTCGGGGCCCCGCCGCCTGCCGCGCAAACGGACTAGGATCCAGGAGCCGGTGGCTACCGGCCCGCAGCGATCGAGGGGCAACGCGAATGGGACTCGGAAGTTTGGAGCGAGAGCGGATCGAGCTCTTGGCCTTCCTCGGCGTCGAGGAGGCGCGCGCCTTGCTCGGGGCAGAGGCCACTGCCGAGCTGCTTCCCCGGGAATACGACGAGGAGCCGCTCCCTGACTGGGAGTGGCTCAGCGAGTGGGGCGTCGGGCTGACGCGTTGGAGCGAGGCCACCGAGCGGGCGGCGGTCGCGCTGGCGAGAGCTCTGCTGGCCACGACCTCGGAGGACCTGGCTGAGGGCCTCGAGGCCAAGCGCAAGCAGCACGCCGAGCGTGCCCGCGACGCGAGGGTCGCGCGAGAGGCACTGCGCGAGGAGGAGGCCGAGGCGCACGAGCGAGCGCACGCGGATTTCACCCTGGCCTACCACCAGTCCGCGGCTGCCACCGCAGCGGAGCTGGCGCGATCGGACCCCAACGACACGCTGAGGAGCGCTTGTGCGAGCGCGATCGAGGCCGGGGAGCTGCGCCTGATTCACCCCGGGGCGCGCGCCGACGAGGCCTGCCTCAGAGCTGGGACCAGGGCCTACGAGCTCCGCGACGCCCTTCCGAAGGGCGCCCTCGGCTGGGTCCAGGTCATCGAGTTGACGGCCTTCGCGACCGGAGGGTCCGAGCTCGAAGGACCGGGCTCCGACGACCTGGGCGAGTGCCTCTACGGTCTCCTGGATTGGCTGAGTCGGGCCGAGATCCTGGCCCTCGTGCGGGAGGAGCTCGAGCCCTGGGCGCGGGGAGAACGAGACCCAGTCAGCGAGCGGGTCTAGGCCGCCGCGGCTGAGGTTCGAGCGCTCCTGCGCGACTCAGCGTCGCCAGCCGCGGATCCGGGTCTGGACCTTCTTCAGCAGCTTGCGGGCCTTGTCGCGATTGGGGTCCTCGCGCGGGAGCCACATGGCGAGCACGCGCAGCACCTCGTTCATGGCGACGAAGCGCTCCACCTCGTCGCGCATGAACTCGCGCTGCGCCTGCTCGTAGAGCCGCTCCTTGCGGTTGAGCTCGGCGAGGTCCTGGCCGAACTGCTTCAGGACCTGCGGGTCGTGGCCCTTGTCGGCCATGAGCTCCCTGGCGTGGAGGTGGACCATGCCCCAGTCCCGCTTGGCGAAGGCCGCTTGGAGACGCTTCGCGGTCTCCTGACTCTGGGCGGAGGGGGCGGGCGGGACCTGCTCCCCCAGCATCTTCTTCCAGCTGCGGATCCGCGGAAGGAGCTTCTCTAGCAGCTTGCGGGCCTTGTCGCGGTCAGGGTCGTCCTTGGGGAGCCAGTTGGCCAGCGTGCGCAGCGTGATTCCCATCATGACGAACTCGTCCACGTTGTCGCGCAGGAACTCGCGTTCGCAGCGCTTCAGGAGACGCTCTTCCTTGTTCAGGCGAGCGAGCTCGAGGCGTAGATCGGCCAGCACCTTGGGGTCGTGGTTCTTGTCCCGGAGAACCCGGTCGGCCCACATGTGGACCAACCCCCAGTCCTTGTCGCGCAGTGCGTCGCGCAGCTGCTTCTCTCCTCGTTCCGAAACTGAGACCACCACGGTGTCGATCACCTTGACTTCCGCCCTGGCCTCCTTGAAGTAGCGGTTCTCTGGGTCCTTAACCTGCTCGAGCACCCGGCCGAACTCCCGTCGCGCCTCGGCAAGCTCGTTGTTGTGCTTGTACTTCTGCGCTCGCTCGAAGGCGCGCACGACCCGGCTCCAGCGGACGTGCCGCTGCCGGATCGCGTCCTTCGCCTCGGGGGTGAGCACTTCGCTGGTGAAGGCTTCGCTGAGCAGCTGGAAGGCCTCGCGGGCCTTCCCCGCTCGATAGCGCTCCTCGGCCTTGCGCACGCAGGCGTCGGCCTCGAGCCAGGAGAGGTAGGCCTGCGCGTCCTTGAAGACGTGCGTCCGCGGGTGGATCTGCTGGAGCAGCTCCATGGCGAGGGGGTAGCGAGCGACGTCGCGGGCTTCGACGATCTGCTTGGCGCGCGCAAAGGTGGCCTCGTCCCGGCGCGTCCGCTCCGTGGCGCGTACCTCGGCTTCCCGCAGCACCTGCTCGGCGGGCTTCGTCGGCTGCTCGGGCTTCGCCGGCTGCTCCGGCTTCGCCGGCTGCTCAGGCTGATCCGGCTGCTCCGGCTTGACGGGCGTCGCCGGCTGCGCCGGCTGCTCGGGCTGCTCCGGCTTGACGGGCTGCTCCGGCTGCTCCGGCTGCTCCGGCGCCTCGCCGCCGTCGAGGGCCAGCTTGTTCTGGGGACCCTCGGGCTCGGCGCCGCTCCAGAAGGCCGCGCCCGCACCGCCGCCGACCGCGACCAGGAGCACGGCCGCGGCGGCCACGAGGACCGGGACCTGGCGCCGCGCTGGCGCGTCGCCGCTGCGGACGCGGGTGGTCCGGGTCTCGCCGCAGCCGAGGGTCGCGCACTTGCCGTGGCGCGTGAAGCACTCGGCGTGGTGGGGCGTGGCGCAGCTCGCGCAGTAGACGGCCCGCGCCTCGCTCAGGCCGTCCTGGCAGAAGGCGCAGCCGAGCACCGCGCTGCGCTCGGCCCGGATCCGCTCCGCCGCGAGGGCGCCCTCCAGGCGTTGCCACACCGCGGGGTCGGGCGCCGTGCGCCCCTCTTCGCTCAGGGCGAGGAGCGCGCTCTCGCTCAGCTCGGCGCACACGGGGCAGCTCGCCAGGTGCGCGGCGTCGTGGGCGCCGGCTTCGAGGGTTCCGGTCTCGAGGGCGGCGGCGACGGTGGCCTCGGCGTGCTCGCACTGGGTCTTGGAGCACTGGGTCTTGGAGTGGGTCACAGGGCACCTCCGACTCGACGCGCGAGCAGGGCTTGGGTCAGGGCCTTCACGGCCGCGTTCAGCCGGTTGCGGATCGTGCGCTCGCTCACTTGCCAGGACTCGGCCAGCTCGACCTGGGTCAGGCCGAGCTGGTGGCGCTGGAGCAGGAGCGCGCGCTGCTCGTCGGGCAGGTCGTCCAGGGCCGCCCGCGCCAGAGCAGCGGCCTCGAGGCCGGCGACGCGCTCGCCGATCCGCGACCCGGTCTCGGGCTCGGCGGACTCGCTCAGCTCGCGCCCGCCGGTCAGCTTCTGGCGCTCGCGCAGGGCGTCGAAGGCGGCGTTGCGGGCGATCCGCGCCAGCCAGGGGCGGAAGGCGCGCCGCTCGTCGAAGCGCTCCAGGCTGCGCAGCACCCGCAGGAAGGTGTCCTGCACCACGTCGTCCGCCAGCGCGTCGTCGCCGCTCAGCTTGCGCACGAAGCGGAACACCTCGCCCGAGTGACGCCGGTAGAGCTCGCCGAAGGCAGCGTGACTGCCTCCGGCCAGCTCGGCCCGCGCTCGGACCACGAGGGCCGCGTCGTCTGCTCGATCGGTCACCACGACCACCTTCGCCTCCTGCCTCCTCTCTCGCCTCCATAAGCCTTACTGGCGAGGCGGAGAGGACCGGAAAGCGGAAGGGCTAAGTCCTTAGCTCACTTGCCTTCGGTGAAGCGCAGCCGGACCACGAGCCCGCGCAAGGTGGCGAGGTAGACGCTGTCACTTGGGCCGGGCAGGAGCGCGAGGGGGTTGCCCAGGGCGGCGGGCAGGGGCAGCGTCTCGATCGCGCTCGCGCCGCGCTTCCAGTGGCCCAGCTGGGCGCCCTCGAGCCAGAGCGCGCGCTGGGGCAGGAGCGCGAAGGTGATCGGGGCGCTGCGTCCGCTGCGGAAGCTGACGGTCTCGAGCAGCGCGCCGTCGCTGACCCGCCGTCGCTCGAGGTGGCGCGTGCGCGTGCGCGCGACGGAGCGGATCACCAGCGCCTCTTCGCCCTCGCGGCTGAAGCTGACCTGGCTCTGCCCAGCGTCCTCGAGCTGGACGCGCTGGCGCCACTCGAGCTGCCGGAGGTCGTAGCGGCCGAGCCCCTCCTCGGCGGCGAGGAGCACGTCGCCTGCGGGGCCAGCGGCGAGCGCCAGGACTCCACCCTGGAGCTGCGTCAGCTCCCGGGCCTTCCCGCCGCGGACCACGCGGGTCAGGTGCGCGTTGGGGTCCTTCTTCCGGCCGCGCCTGGCGTGGGTCTCGAGGATCGCCTCCTGGCCGTCGAGGACGACTCCGCTCCAGGCCTCGTCGAAGGCGGGCGCGTCGTCGAGGCCCTGCGCGGGGGTCCACCAGTGTGAGCCGCGCTCGTGCTTGGCCAGGAAGAGCAGCGCCTCGCCGCCACGAGCGGCCTCGAGCCAGGTCACAGGGCCTCGTCCCCGATAGAGGACGCGCCGCTCGCTGCTCGGCGTGACCCGCGCCAGCTCGCGGCCGCCCAGGTAGAGGGGCTCGCCCGCTTCGTCCGGCGCCGCGGCGATGCTCCGGAAGCGCGCGCTGAGGTCGCGTGGCCAGGGGGGCTCGGCGCCGCGTGACCAGCGCTGAATGGACCCCCCGGAGGTCGCAGCGAGCGCGGTGCCGTCCGGCGCGAGCGCGACCTGTTCGACGACGTAGGGGGCGATCGGGCGCGACTCCTTGATCCTCCACTCGCTCAGGGAGACCCGCTCCAGGGCGGATCCCACGGTGACCAGGACTTCGTCGCCGGCGCAGGCCAGGCGCGCGCGGACGTCGATCTGGTGGGGGGTCAGCTGGATCGGCTCGCCCCGCTCCTCGCCGGTGAGGGTGTCCCAGCGCCGCAGCGTGGGCGGCCGACTCTGGAGCGCGAGGAGCGCGGCCCCGTCCGGCGTGCGCGCGAGCCCCTGGAAGGCGGGGAGGCGGGGGTGGTTGCTCAGTTCGCGGCCGCTCTGGAGGTCCAGCGCGCGGAGCCCGCGGCGGCTCGGGACGATCAGGCGCCCCAGGGGTTCGTTCAGGAGCAGCTCGCGGATCGCCCCGGGGAGCTCGACGCGCCAGCGGAGCTCGCCGCTCGCCCACTCCCGCAGCTCGATCGAGCTGACCTTGCTGCGGCGGGTCAGCGCCGCCACCAGGGCGCCCGAGGCGCTGACCCGGCTGATCGTGATCTGCCCCTCGAACACCAGCTTGCGCCTCAGCAAGCCGTTCAGGGGGTCGTAGGCGTGGATCTCCTCGTGCGCAATGTTGCAGAGCAACCCGCTGGGGTGGACGAACTCGACGCGCTCCCCGGGGGGGGAGGCGATCCGCCGCAGGAGGGCGCCGCTCTCGGGGTCGAACACCGACCACAGGGCCTTCCCGACCAGCGGCGGAAGACGCGCGTGCCCGCACACGAGCTCGCCGCTGGGCAGCCAGCCGAGCTCATGGGGGACGGCGCCGACCTTGCCGCGGGGGTCGCCGCGCAGCTCCACCAGCTCCAGCCCCTGCGCGGCGAGCTCGGGCGCGAGCCGCTCGCGCAGCGCCGCGCTGACCTCGGCCTCGGCGGCCCCGGGCGCCGTCGGCGGGGGGAGCTTGGGCTGACTGGGCTTGGGCTTGGGCCTCCCGAGCGGGACCGAGGCGCTGGCTGAGTCGCCCTTGGCGAGGATCAGGCCGTCCGAGCCGTGGGGTCCGGGGGGCGGGGTCGCGCCGGCGCTGGCGCTCGGGCCCGGGGTCGCCGTGGGGCTCGGCGCGGGGGCCGTGGGGGGGAGGCCGACCCACGCCGTCGTCAGCGCGGCGCCGAGCAGGGCGCCCCCCAAGAGCGACGCGATCCCGAGTCCGGCCGAGCTGCGGCGGGGTGGCGGCGGGGTGGGCTTCCGCTCCAGGCAGCGCTCCAGCTCGGTGTGCAGCGCCTGCCCGTCCTGGGGGCGGTCGCCCGGGTCCCTGGCCAGCGCCTTCAGCACGAGCTCGCTCAGGGCCGGCGGGACCTCGCCGCGCACGTCGGCCGGCGCGTCCGGGTTCGACTTGGCGGTCGCGGCCGCGCGCTCGATCGCCGTCGCGCCGGGGAAGGCGTCCAAGCCGGTCAGGGCCCGATACACGATCGCGCCCCAGGCGAACACGTCCGCGGCCGGGCCGGCGTGCTTGGCGTCGCGATACTGCTCGGGCGCCATGTAGCCCGGCGTCCCGCGGGTCTCGTTGGTCTTGCTCAGCCCGTCGTCGGAGCCGCTGTGCTTGGCCAGGCCGAGGTCTGCGACCCAGGCCGCGCCGGCCTCGTCGAAGAGCACGTTCCCCGGCTTGAGGTCGCGGTGGACCATGCCGACCCGGTGGATCCAGCCCAGCGCCTGGGCCAGCTCGCGCGCCAGGCGCTCGGCCTCCGGCAGCGGGAGCGCGCCCTCGCGGAGGCGGGTCGAGAGGTCTCCGCCGGGGAAGAGGGGCATCGTGAAGTAGGGGCCCTGGGGCGCGACGCCGGCGTCGAGGAGGGGGACCACGCCGGGGGTTCCCTGGAGCTGGGCCATGACGTTCGCTTCGCGCTCGAAGCGGGCCAGGAGCTCCTGGCGCCGGTCGTGGATCAGCTTGAGCGCGACCACCGCGCCGCTGGGGTGCGCGGCGCGGTAGACCGCGCCCATGCCCCCCCGCCCGAGCTCGCCCAGGATCTGGTAGTGACCGATCTGCTGCACCGAGTGCAGCATAGGAGCGGATTCGCTTTACTCCACGCTCCCTGAGGGCGGGGTCAACTCTTTCGCACCCCGCGGTCCCCGACGTCGCCCCAAGGGCCATAATCGCCAGCCACGTGCCCAAGACCGCCCTCACCTCCGATCAGCTCGAGCGCCTCGCCGCCGACCTCGAAGAGCTCTCCTTCGTCGCTGACGCAGACGACGGGGGGCTCTACGCCGAGCGCTGCGCCAAGGCCCGCCGGCTGCTCGAGGTCAAGCTGCGCTTCGAGGCGGCCCGCGGCGAGGACGCCCCGCCCCTGGTCGTGATCGCGGGCGGGACCAACGTCGGCAAGTCCACGATCTTCAACTGGGTCGTGGGCGAGGCCGTCGCGAGCAGCTCGCCCCTGGCGCGTCACACCAAGGCGCCCACGGTCTACGCCCACGAGGGCGAGCTGGCGGCCCTGGGCGAGGGCGTGTTCCTGCCCCGCTACGCGCGGCTGGAGCTGGCCGACAAGGAGGACCCCGCGCGCGAGCGGAGCGAGGGGGCCGGGGCCGAGGCCTACTTCCTCCTGACCCACCGCCGCGAGGAGGTCGCGGGCGTCGTGCTGGTCGACTCGCCCGATATCGACTCGACCCACGCCCGCAACCGCGAGGTCGCCGAGGACCTGCTCTTCCTGGCCGACGCGGTGCTCTTCGTCGCGACGCCCGAGAAGTACAACGACGCGCTCTGCGTCGACTACATGCGCCAGGCGGTGTCCTTGGACAAGGGCCTGGTGTGCGTGCTCAACAAGGGCGCGGACCGCTCGATCGAGGACGACCTGCGCGACGTGATCCTGCCCAGCCTGGGCGGCAAGGGCGAGAAGGGCTTGATCACGCTCCCCTACGAGCCCAAGCCCGACCCGGCCAGCGACAAGGTGTTCCGCGAGGAGCTGCAGGCGACGGTGCTCCGCCCGCGCGAAGAGGCGAGCTCGCTCCGGGCCGCGGCCCTGGCCGGCGCCGAGCGCGAGCTGGCGCGCGACCTCGAGCAGCTCGGCGCGCGCCTGCGCGAGGAGCTGGCCGAGCTGGACCGGATCCGCTCCGAGGTCGAGCTGGTGCTCGACGCGGGGCGCGATCAATACGAGCGCTTCCTGCTCGGGCTCGAGTTCTACGAGCTGGACAGGGTCTACGAGCGGGTCTTGCAGGAGTTCCGGATCCCGGTCCTGGACCATATCTACGACGGCTTCCGCGGCGCGATCGGCTTCGTGTCGAGCAACATTGGCCGCCTGGTCAGCGGGAGCGCGCCCGAGGACGGGCGCAACGCCAAGCTCGACGCGCGCTCCGAGAAGGACCGGCTCAAGCTGAAGGAGCTCTTGGGCACCGCGCGCGGGGCCGTGCTCGAGCTGCCGGACCGCCACACCCAGGTCCTGCGCGACGCGGCGGCGGGCTGGGTCGAGGGGCTCGGCGCGCCCAGCCCGGAGCTGCTCAACGAGCAGATCGCGACCTACTCCAAGCGCGCCGACGAGGCGTCCGAGCGCTGGATCGAGGAGCAGACCCGGGTCCACGTCGAGCTGATCGAGCAGCGCCCCCAGCTGAAGGTCGCCCTGCGCACGGTCAAGGGCGTGCTCCAGATCGGTTTCGGCCTCTTGAGCGCTAAGCTGACGGGTGGCTTCGGTCCCTGGGACGTGCTGATCGGCAGCGCGGCCCAGGCCGCGGTCAAGCCGATCATCGAGGCGGCGGGCGGTCACCTGCACTACCAGAAGATCAAAGCCGAGTTCGTGAGCGAGCGCGCGGCCCTGTTCCGCGAGCTCTTGGCCCAGAGCGTGGCCGAGCCCCTGGACGGCAAGCTGCCCGCGGGCGTGGCGCCGGCCGTGCTCGAGCGCCTGGGCGAGGCGCAGGCCGCCCTCAGCCAGGGGGCGGGCAAGTGAGCCGCGCGCCCCAGACCCGCGCCGCGCGGCGGGCGGACCCGACCGGCCTCGCCCCGCTGATCGACCGGCTCGAGGGCTGGGGCGGG
>CALDQK010000742.1 GCA_937911525.1 uncultured bacterium | reverse complement strand
CAGCCACCGCGCTTTCCAGTTTTCTAGTTTTCCCCGTTCCATCCCAGGAACGCGAGGGAGCTCTCGCTGACTGCGACAGCTCCTACTGCCTTTCGAGCACGGGCACGGGACGGGCACGGGCACGAAGAGTCACTCGCGCCGGAGCACCGCCACCCGCACGCGCCCCTGGACGGGGTCGCTGGCGAGGACCAGGCAGCGCAGGGTCGTGAGCGGCTCGCGCACGCTCGCCAGCGAGAGGGGAGGCTGCTCGGGGCGCTCCTGGGAGAGGATGATCCTGGCCTTCCCGGCCTGGCAGTGGACGCGGAAGCGCAGCTCGCCGACCTGGCGCTCGAGCTCGAGCTCGTCGTGGAGACCGACGCGAGCCCGCGAGGTCATGCGGACGGCCTCCTCCTCGTGCGCCGCCAGGGCCAGGCGCGAGCCGACCCCCGCCAGCGAGCCGCGCGAGAGCTCCTCGTAGCGCTCCTGCGGCAGCTCGTAGACCTCGAAGCGCGCAGCGACGTGGGTCGGGGGGACGTCGAGGCGCTCGATCAGGTCCAAGTAGTAGCGGACCTTGGCGCCCAGGTCGGTGATCACGAGCTGGTCCTTCTGGGAGACGAGCAGGATGTTCCCGGCCCGGGTCGTGTCGCGCGCCATGATCCCGCGCAGGTTGGCGAAGATCGAGCTGGCAGCGCCGTGGCGGACGCGCACGGCCACCGTCAGCATTTCGTTCTCGGGCAGCAGGTCGTCGGGCTCGTAGACCGGGTAGGGCGGCGAGCTCTTGCTCGTCAGGTTGCGGCAGTGGACGAAGTGCCGCACCTGCCCGCGCTCGACCACGATCACGTCGTGGAAGCGGAGCGCCTCGCGCGCCTCGCTCAGGTTCCACCAGGCCACCCCCGGCTGGACCTTGATCCGCAGGTGGGCGACCTGCGGATCGAGCACGAGCAGCTGGCCCGTCAGCTTGGCCCAGGACTGCGCCAGGCCCTCGACCTGGGTCTCGGGGGCGCTGACCGGCAGCTGACTGCCGCCCTGTTGAGCGAAGGAGGGGCCAGCCAGCCCCAGGCAGAGTCCCAGCCAGAGGGCCAGCGTCAGCAGAGTCGATCGGGTCATGCGTTCCTCGGGGGGTCCTTGCTCTCCGCCCCGAAGACGCGCGCGGGTTTAGTCCCGAATCGCGAGACCCGCGCTCGCCCGCGGGGCGTCTAACCTGACTTCGTGAGCCCTCCCTCGAGCGACGCCGACGACCGCGAGCTGCTCGCCCGCTACGCCCAGGGCGACGCGCTCGCCATGGATCAGCTCGTCGACCGCTACGCGGGGACGGTCTACGCGTTCGTGCTCCACACCCTGGGCGAGCCCTCCCTGGCCGAGGACCTGACCCAGGAGGTGTGGCTCAAGGTCCTCCGCCACGCGGGCAGCTTCGAGGGCCGCTCGCGCTTCAGCACCTGGCTGTTCCGGGTGGCCCGCAACGTGTGCCTGGACCACCTGCGCAAGCGCAAGCGGCGCTCGGCCTCGCGCGAGGAGGGCGACCCCTTCGCCCTGGACGAGGTCGTCGACGAAGCGGCCCCAGCCCCAGCCGAGCGCGCCGCCCACCGCGAGCTGGCCGAGGAGGTC
Source organism: uncultured bacterium (assembly GCA_937911525.1). Classification (GTDB taxonomy): domain Bacteria; phylum Planctomycetota; class J058; order J058; family J058; genus NORP233. The sequence continues at coordinate 10,661 of CALDQK010000742.1, read as the reverse complement.
CGCGCCGCCGTGGCCGAGCTGAGCGACGACCAGCGCGAGGTGTTCCTCCTGCGCGAGCAAGGCGACCTGACCTTTCGCGAGATCGCCGACGCGCTCGAGGTTCCCCGCGATACCGTAAAGAGCCGCATGCGCTACGCCCTCGGACACATTCGCCGCTTCCTCCGCCAGCGTCTGCCCCAGACGGAGTCGCTGTGAGCCCCGAGTCCATGAACTGCGAGCGCTTCCAGCTCGACCTGCCGGACCTCCTCTACGGCGAAATGCCGCCCGAAGCGAGCCAGGCCGCCGAGTCCCACGCCGAGGGCTGCCCCGAGTGCGCCGCGCTCTTGGCCGAGCTGAAGGGCGTCAAGGGCGCGCTCCCCAGCGTGACCCCGCCCGCGGCCCTGGGCACGCGCCTCAAGCTCATGGCCCGCGACGAGCTCCTCTCGACCGCCCCGCGCGAGCAGAAGGCCGAGATCGGCGCCGCCGGCGGCCCGCTCCACCTGGCCGCCGTCGGCCTGCTCGCGGCCTGCCTGATCGGCTTCGGGCTGGGGATCGCCTTCCAGCGCCGCCAGGCCGATCGCCTCCCGCCCCCGCCGCCCACGCCCAGCGTGGCCTTCAGCCCGACCCCGGCTCTGCCGATCCCGCGCGACCCCGACGAGCTGCCCGAGGGCCCCGGCGTGATCGAGGCCACCGACCCGACCCCGCCGGTCGCCGTCCCGCGCCGCGGCGCCGCCTGGCAGCGGGTGATGTACGACGCCGGCTACGCGCGCCTGCAGCAGGGCAAGCTCGAGGACGCGCGGACCTTCCTCCTCCGCGCCGCCGCCGTCGACCCCGAAGGCGCCCTGGCCGCCGCGGCCGAGGTCGGCGCCGCCGAGGCCCTCCTGCGCCAGGGCCGACGCGAGGACGCCCTGGCCGAGCTGGAGGCCGTCCGCCGCGCGATCCTGGCCGGCAAGCGCTACGCGACGGGGTCGGTCCTGCAGCGGATCGCCGAGCTGGTCAGCGAAGCGGAGGCCGAGTGAGACGTGCTCGAGAGGTTGCCCTATGAGCGACGACGAGCTGCGCGAGCTGGAGCGGGCCTACCGGACCAGCGGAAGCGACGCTGACGCCGAGGCCTACGCGCTGGCGCTCGAGCGCGCGGGCGACGAAGAGGCCCTCCGCCGCGTGCGTGGGCGCTGGGGTCAGCCGGCCCGCGCCTACAGCGAGGAGGAGATCCTCGCGCAGCTGGACGGCGAGGCCGAGAGCTACGCCTTCCCCATGCTCGACAACGGCTACGTCTACCTGGGCGCGACGCGGCTGCGGGCCTGGCGCGACCTAGAGCGCTGGGCGCTGATCCTGGAGGTCGTCGGCTACAGCCCGCGCGGCGGCTCCTTCGACGACGCGCTCTTCGTGTTCGGCAACTGCCTGGCCGAGGGCCGCAAGCCAGGCTCCAACAACCGGGACTTCCTCTACTTCGTCGAAGACGGCCCCAGCGGACCGCACCAAGGAGAGGACGACGACTTCTTCGAGGCGCTGCACCCCGAAGCGCGCGACCTGCGCATCCGGGGTCAGGTGGTGGAGGTCTCGCACGATCCGGCCTTCTACGCGGCCCGAGAGGTCGAGCTGGCGGAGCCGCCCCGGGTGGGACTCGAGGAGCTGCTGCGGGCCCTGGTCGTCGATCACCGCGACCTGCTCTTCGCCACGGACGAAGAGCTCGAGGCGCGGATCGCGCCCGCCCTGCCCGAGCTGCTCCGCCTCGACGAGTGGTTCCACCCCAACCTGATCGAGGACGAGCTCCCCAGCCAGAACGAGACCTTCCAGCTCCTGGCCCAGGCGCTGGTCGCGGGCGACCCCGACCTCTATCAGCCGACCCAGCCGCCGAACACGCACTGGTCCAACTGGCCCGAGGGCGGCTCGCTCTAGCGCCATTCCAACCAGCTCCACCGATTGCAAAGCGACGCGTGCTGCGCGTTTCGCGAGACTCCGCGCGCAACCGGCGAGGAGGACGGACGGACTTGGCGCAGCAACAGACCCTGGCCCCCGAGCAAGAAGCCCCCGCGACCCCGGCCTCGCGCTCCGCGCGCCGGACGCTGCGCTGGGCGGCCGCCGCGTCGCTCACCCTGCTGGCCCTGCTGACGCTGGCGGCGCTCCACTTCGTGCGCGGGGTCGAGCGCGACCTCGACGCCCTGGAGGTCCGGCTCCTCGCGCAGGCCGCCGCGCTGCGCGACGAAGCGGCCGCAGAGCGCGCCCCCTTGCTCGGCCCCGCACAGGAGGGCAACGCCGCGCTCCACTACCGCTCCCTGACCTACGCCTGGGGGGCCGAGGGCACGCCCGAGAGCGCGCTGCCCCTCGCCCGCCGCCAGCGGCGTGAGCTGGGCGCTCGGACGATCTCGCCCGACCTGCTCGCGGACCTGCGCGCCCACCTCGAGGGCGGCGAGGAGCTCTACCCCGAGGCCCTGCGCGTGTTTCGCGAGCGGCTGCCCCTCCTGGACCACCTCTCGGCCGGCGTGCGCCAGACGCGCTGCGACTGGGAGCCGGACCCCTTCGAGCTCGACGACTATCGGGCCCTCCCCATGGACACCCTGCAGGAGGTGGCGCTGATCGCCTCCTGCGCGGCCTTCCGCGAGGACGACCCTCGCCGCGCCCTCGAGCGGGGCCTGGAGCTGGTGCTCTTCGCTCAGGACCTCGCCCGCTTCCCCGACATGCTCTACGCCGGGGAGGCCCTCGAGATCGAGCAGGTCGGACTGCGCTCGCTCGAGCGGACCCTGGGTCAGCGCCAGCACGCTCGCGCTGACCTGGAGTGGACCCGCTCGGTCCTCACCCAGCTCCCGGCGTGGGACCTGAGCTGGCACCGCCGCGGCGACCGGCTCGCGGAGCGCGCCTCGCTGCTGTGGGCGACGGGACGGCTCAGCGGCACCTCCCTGGGCCCGAGCAAGCACCTGCGGGACCTCGGCAGGCAGCCCCACCGGATCCTGCTCTGGCGCGAGCTGGAGGGGGTCGAGCGCTTCGCCCCTCAGGGGGATCGGCTCTTTGGCCTGCCTCCTTGGGAGCGAGACGCCGCGAGCGCCGCGCTTGGGGTAGAGATCGCCGACTCGGGCTACAGCCTGGCCCAGCTGGAGTCCGCCCCCGGCTGGGCGCTCACCCACGTCGATCGCAGCCGGACCCTGCGGGCCGGGATCTCAGGGCTGATCCAGGCCCACCTCGTTCGCCTCGAGCAGGGCGAGTTCCCCTACGACCTCGACTTGCCGCCCGACCCCTTCGACCCGCAGGGGGCGCCGCTCGGCTACGCGCGCGACCACGAGCACGTCTGGATCCGCACCTGCAAGGCGGGAGGGCCGCTCGAGCTGCGCTCGAGCGCTCGTTGAGCGGGCGGGGCGCCCCACTCCCCAGCGCAGCGCCCAGCGGCTAGAGTCGTCGCCATGAACGACGAAAAGCGCCCCCGCTTGACCGAAACGGTCACCTGCGGCGGCTGAGCCAGCAAGCTTAGCCCCCAGGTCCTGGAGGCTGTGCTAGATCAAGTCCCCGTGAGCGAGGCTCCCGAGCTCCTGTTGAGCGTCGAGCACTCGTCCGACGCCGGTGTGTACAAGCTCTCGGAGAGCCAGGCGCTCGTGCAGAGCGTGGACTTCTTCACCCCGATCGTCGACGACCCCTTCACCTTCGGGCGGATCGCGGCGGCCAACGCCCTGAGCGACGTCTACGCCATGGGCGGGCGCCCGATCACGGCCATGGCGCTGGTGTGCTTCCCGCACAAGCTGCTCGGCCCCGAGGTCCTGGCGCAGATCCTCCGCGGCGGCGTCGAGACCGTCCACGCGGCGGGCGCCGTGGTCGTGGGCGGCCACTCGGTGCGTGACCCCGAGCTGAAGTATGGCCTGGCCGTGACGGGCCTCGTCGACCCCCGGGTCATGCGGACCAACCAGGCCGCCCGCCCCGGCGAGGCCCTGATCCTGACCAAGGCCCTCGGCACGGGCTACGTGGCCAACGCGGTCAAGGGCGGCGCCCTGACCGAGGACGACCCGCGCGTGGCCGAGGTGGTCGAGAGCATGGCGACCCTCAACAAGACGGCGTCGGAGGTGCTCGAGCGCTTCGACTGCCGCTGCGCGACCGACGTGACGGGCTTCGGCCTGCTCGGCCACGCCAAGGAAATGGCCGGCGGCTCGGGCGTCGCGCTCCAGCTCGACCTGGCCGCGCTGCCCTGCTTCGAGGTCGCCCTCGAGCTGGCGGCCAGCAAGCCCCTGGCCGGCGGTCAGAAGGACAACTTCGTCAACACCAGCCCGGTGGTCGACGCCGCCGAGGGCGCGGACGAGGCGCGCTTGCGCTTGGCCTACGACGCCCAGACCTCGGGCGGGCTCCTGGCCACGCTCCCCGCCGAGCGCGCGGACGAGGCCGTCGCCGCGCTCCGGGCCGCGGGCGTCACGGTCGCCGCCCGGATCGGCGAGGTCCTCGCGGGCCCCGCGGGGCGGGTGCTCGTCTCCTGAGTGAGCAGCGCGTCGGGCCCTTCGTCCTGCTGCGCGAGCTGGGCCGCGGCGCGCAAGGCGCGGTCTACCTGGCCCAGGACCCGCGCGCCGGCCGCGAGGTCGCGCTCAAGGTGCTCAGCGCCGGCTCCGGCTTTCAGGGCGCCGAGAGGCGCTTCAAGGTCGAAGCCGAGGCCCTGGCCAGCCTGGACCACCCCTCGATCGTGCGCGTCCACGACGCCGGCCACGACCCGGCGACGGGCTGCCACTACTTCGCCATGGAATACGTCGAGGGCGGCGCGCTCAACGAGCGGCTCGCGACCCGAGGGCCCTTCGCGCCCGAGGAGGCGGCCCGGCTCGGGCGCGACCTGGCCGACGCCCTGGCCCACGCCCACGCCCGCGGCGTGCTCCACCGCGACGTCAAGCCGCGCAACGTGCTCCTCAGCCGGCAGGGACGAGTCCTGCTGACCGACTTCGGCCTGGTCCGCCGCACGGACCCCGAGGCCGAGCGCCTGACCCGGACCGGCGAGATCGTCGGCACCCCCGGCTACATGTCCCCCGAGCAGGCCTCCGGCGAACGCAGCAGGATCGGCCCCGCCAGCGACGTCTACGGCCTGGGCGCGACCCTGTTCGCGGTCCTGACCGGCGACGCGCCCTTCACGGGCGAGAGCTCGGTCAACGTGCTGACGGCTGTCCTGCGCGAGCCGGCCCCGCCCCCCTCCTCGCGCCGGCCCGAGGTCGACGCGGCCCTCGACGCGATCGTGCTCCGCTGCCTGGCCAAGGACCCGGCGGGTCGCTACGCCAGCGCCGAAGAGCTCCGCGCGGCGCTGGACGCCTACCTCGCCGGCGAGGCGGCCCCGCCGCGCCGCGCCCCGCTGCTGGTCGGCGCGCTGGGTGTCGTGGTGGCGCTGGCGCTCGCTGGCGTCGCCCTCTGGCGAGCCCAGGGCCCGGCCGCCGACGCGACACCGACGCCCAGCCCCTCGCTCGCCGCGGCGAACGCGACCCCGACCCCCAGCCCGAGCGAGACGACCCCCGCCTGGTGGCGCGAGCTGCCGGCCGAGGCGCGTCCGCCGCTCCCCTTGCCCGCGGGCTTGAGCTACGCGCCCGAGGCGGAGGGCGGACCCGCCTACCGCTGGGAGCGCGACGGCTCGCTCCTGGTCTACGTCCCGCCGGGCGACTTCTACGTGGGCAACAGCACCGGCGGCGAGGGCAGCTTCCACCTCTACGACCCGCCGCGGGTCCGCGTCCGCCTGACCCGTGGCCTCTTCGTCGGCCGCTACGAGGTGACCTGGGCCCGCTACGAGCGCTTCGCCCAGGAGACCGGTCGCGAGCTCCCCCCGCGCGGCGGCTGGATCGCGCACAGCGGCCGCCACAGCCCCGACGGCCTCGACGAGGCGAAGGTCGGCTTCCGCCGCGAGCCGCTCCAGGGCGGCGTCCGCTACGAGCCCAGCGACCGACACCCCGTCAACGGCGTGACCTGGGAGGACGCCGCCGCCTACTGCGCCTGGGCCGGCCTCCGCCTCCCGACCGAGGTCGAGTGGGAGCGCGCCGCGCGCGGGGAGGCCCAGCGCCGCTACCCCTGGGGGGACGACCCGCCTCGCCCTCGGGACCTGTGCTGGTTCCCCGCCTACCCCGAGGGCCAGGCGGTCCCCGCCAAGGTGGGCGCCTACCCCAAGGACCGCTCCCCCTACGGCTGCTTCGACATGGCCGGCAACCTGCGCGAGTTCACCGCCGACTGGTTCGCCGCCTACCCCCAGGGCGACGAGGTCCTCGTCGACCCCACCGGCCCCGCCGAAGGACGCGAGCGCGTCGCCCGCGGCGGCAACTTCAGCCACTACCAGCGCCTGGCCCTGGCCACCTACGTGCGCGGTCCCGCGCCGACCGACCGCTTCCACGTCGTCCACGGCTTCCGCGTCGCGCTCAGCGCCGGCGGCGAGTGAGTTCGACCCGGTCTGTTCTTCTCAACGTTTCCACAACTCTCCCCAGACTGGCGATCCCACGGGATCGTGTGATTGGGGAGAACTGTGGAAACGTGGAGAAGGAGCTCTGCCCCTTTCCGACTTCCTCTGCGCTCGAGACCTCGCCCGCGAACATACCCAGAACCTACCTGCCACCACTGACAGGCCGCGTCCTCGCTAGCGATCCAGCGCGCGCGGGCGGCGGGGCAGCCCGGGCATGCGCAGGATGTCGCCCGTGAGCGCGACGACGAAGCCGGCGCCGGCGTTCACGAACAGGCGCTGGACCGTGACCTCGAAGTCGCGGGGGCGGCCGCGGCGGCGGGGGTCGTCGCTGAGCGAGGACTGGGTCTTGGCCACGCACACCGGCAGGTCGCACATGCCCAGCCGCTTGGCGTCGCGCAGGTCGGCCTTGGCCGTGCGGGTCAGCACGACCTCGCGCGCCCCATACATGGTGGTCGCGATCGCGCGGATCTTGTCCTCGATCGGATCCTCCAGCGCGTAGAGCGGGGAGAAGGGGCCTGGCTCCTGGCCCGCCTCGAGCACGAGCTCGGCCAGGGCCTCGGCGCCGGCGCCGCCCTCGGCGAAGTGGGTCGCGCGGGCGCAGGGCGCGCCCAGCTCGGCGCAGCGACGCTCGATCGCGGCCAGCTCCTCCTCGCTGTCCTGGTCGAACACGTTCAGCGCGACGACGGCCGGGCGCCCGAAGCGGGCCACGTTCTCGAGGTGCTTCTCGAGGTTGGGCAGCCCGCGCACGACGGCCTCGGGGTCGGGCTTGGCCAGGTCGCGCTTGCGCACGCCGCCGTGCAGCTTGAGCGCGCGCGCGGTCGCGACCAGCACCACCGCGGCCGGCGAGAGGCCGCCGACGCGGCACTTGATATCGAAGAACTTCTCGGCGCCCAGGTCGAAGCCGAAGCCGGCCTCGGTCACGACCCAGTCGGCCTGCTGCAGGGCGAGCCGCGTCGCGAGCAGGCTGTTGCAGCCATGGGCAATGTTGGCGAAGGGCCCGCCGTGGACCAGGGCCGGGGCGCCCTCGCTGGTCTGGACCAGGTTGGGGTGCAGCGCGTCGTCGAGGAGCTCGAGCAGCGCGTTCTCGGCCTCGAGGTCGGCCGCGGTCACGGGCTCGCCCGCGCGGCTGAAGGCGACCACGATCCGCCCCAGGCGCGCGCGGAGGTCGGGCTCGTCGCGGGCCAGACAGAGGGTGGCCATGATCTCGGACGCCGCCGTGATCTCGAAGCCCGTCTCGCGCGGGTAGCCGTTCCTGGTCCCGCCCAGGCCCACGATCACCCCGCGCAGGGCGCGGTCGTTGAGGTCGATCACACGCGGCCACAGGACCCGGCGGAGGTCGACCTTCAGCTCGTTGCCGAAGTAGAGGTGGTTGTCGAGCAGCGCCGCCAGCAGGTTGTGGGCGCTGGTCACGGCGTGGAAGTCGCCCGTGAAGTGGAGGTTGATCCGCTCGGCGGGGAGGAGCGCGCTCCGCCCGCCGCCCGCGGCGCCGCCCTTCTTGCCCAGGTAGGGCCCGAGCGAGGGCTCGCGCAGCGCGGCGCAGGCCCGCTTCCCCAGCCGCCGCAGGCCCTGGGTCAGCCCGATCGAGGTCACGGTCTTGCCCTCGCCCGCCGAGGTCGGCGTGATCGCCGACACCAGCACCAGGCGCGCCGGCTCCGAGCTGCTCCGGCCGCGCTCGAGCACGGCGCGGTCGACCTTGGCGACCCCGCGCCCGTAGGGGATCAGGTCCGCGCCGCTCAGGCCGAGGTCGGCCGCCACGTCTTCGATCGGTCGAGCTGCGCTCACTACCAGACCCCCGTCGCGTAGAGCAGCGCGATCACGACGATCACCGTCAGCCCGCCGGCGAAGGCGCCCGCCATGGCGACCTTCTGCTGATCGTCGTCGAAGCGACGCCGCGTCTTCAGCCCGGTCAGCCGCCGCTCGCGCTCCTCGCGCCGCGCGTCCGCGCTCTCCTCGTCGTCGTCCTCGTCGCGCTCGTCTTCGTCTTCGTCTTCGCCGTCGTAGTCCTCGTCCCCGTCCTCGGGCCCGAGGTCCTCGTCCTCGCTGGTCTCTTCGGAGCGCGAGTCGAGCTCGAGGTCCGACTCCAGCACGAGCCCGTCCTCGGACTCGACCGGGAGGATCTCGGGGGCTTCCTGTTCGCGGGGGCTCACGCCCCCAGCCTCGCCTACTGGCCGACGGGAGGCCAGGCGGAGTTGGCCGCGCCGCTCGGGTCGATGTCGGTGAGGTAGATCCGCGCCATGGAGTAGCGGATCACCCCTTCCTGGTTGGTAAAGAAGCTGCGTCCCTCGGCGCAGGGGCCGTCGGGGACCGGACGGGCGAGCGCCCACCAGGAGAACTGGCCCTTGGGCCCGTCGCTCACCCCGACGTAGAACTCATAGCCCTCGTAGACCCCGCTGCCGAGTTCCTCGCCGATCAGCTTGTAGCGGCGCAGCTGGTCCAGGGTCCCGTAGTCGAGCACCCCGTTGTCGTCCTTGTCGCCTTCTCGAAAGAGCGACTGCGCGCTCGAAATGGCCCACAAGCCGCTGATCCCAGCAGACTGAGTCGACCCACTGACCAACAAGCCAGCAAGGAGCACCAGTGCCACCCACGGCGCCAGGCTTCCCGCCAACAACACCCACAGGAACTTGAGCCAGGTCGGTGCGCCCACCCTGGTGGGAGTCTCCACTGCTTCGGCCGCGGGAGCCTCCTCCACTACGCCCACCTCGGTCCGTACGTCTCTGGACCCTTGACGCACGCAGCCGAGCGTCGCGCAGCCACCCTCCGCGTGGCAGTCCGAGTGCTGCGCCGCACCGCACCCCGGACAGACGACCACCAGCGCGTCGTGGCAGGTCGCGCAGCGCTGCGGTGGGGTGCGAGGAGTCAGCGAGAGAGGCACCGCATGAATCACAAGAACGCGCTCACTCCCAGGCAGGCGATCGCGCCGACCACGAGCACCTCCAGCAGGGTGAAGCGCGGGACGGGTGGGCGCCCCAAGGGCCCGCCGCAGTTCGAGCAGCGGCAACGACAGGCGTGGCGTTCAGGGCGAGGGCGAGTCGACTTCATGCTAGCCCCTCACGCGACCGGCGTGCCCGCCGCAAAGCCCTCGGCCGCGCCCGCGCTGGGGCGCGGCTTACCCAGCCGGGTCGGGCGCTCCCGACTCCGGCTCGCCGTTGAGCAGGGCCACGCGCTCGAGCAGGCGGACCAGGCCGCGCTGGGCGTGCGAGAAGCCGTCGCACTCGAGGACGCGGGTCTCGCCCGAGCGCGCGCCGATCTCGATCTTGTAGCTGGGCCAGCCGCTGGCGCGGCGAGCGCTGCTGACCTCGTCCCAGCCCAGGCGCCACTCGTTGCCCTCGCGGCGCTGGCGCAGGCCGGCGCGGGTCAGGAGGCAGCCCTGGACCTTGCCGAAGAGGGTCGCGTCGCCGAGGGCCAGCACGTCTTCGACGGCCAGATCCGGGGCGTAGGCGGTCAGGGCGCGGGCCAGGGCCTTGGACTCGATCGGGGGCCGGTGCCAGCGCTGGTCGGGCTCGGCGGGCAGGAGCGCGTCGAGGAGCTGGGGGATCAGCTCGCGCCCCTCGCCGCCGCGGGCCAGGCTGCGCCAGTCGAGCTCGGCGAAGAGCGCGTCGCGCTCGCCCAGCTTGCGCCCGTAGATCAGGGCGCCGAGGAGCAGGGGGACCCCCACGAAGCCCAGCACGATCCCCATGGAGGCCGCGTTGCGCACGACCTGCTGCTCAGCGGGCGTCGAGGGGGCCGGCTGCAGGACCTCGTTCGCGAAGAGACCCCAGCCCACGCAGAGGGCGTAGCCCAGGGCGGTCTGGCGCAGGCGCTTGCGCGCCAGCAGGTAGGGCTCGCGCGCGGTCGGGTCGAGGGCCTCGAAGCGAGCGCGGTGGCCGAAGGTCAAGCCGCCCGCGCCGACCCAGATCAGCGCCAGCACCACGGTGTAGAGGGTCGGCGTGGACAGCCACACCACCAGCGGCAAGCCGACCGCCCCGGCCAGCCCCACCCAGTCCAGCGCGCGCAGGCGCGGGCGCAGCTCGCGGCGGAGGTGGGCCAGGTCGCTGGCCGCCTTGGGGTCGAGCTGGCGCTGGCGGACCGCGAGCACCTGAGCCAGCTCCTCGCGCCGCTCGCCCGCAGGGACCCGCGCCAGGAAGGCCTCGGCCAGGCCCACGTCGCCCGCCGCCATGGCGCAGCGGACCAGCGCGGCGCCGATCTCGGCGACCTGCTCCTGGGCCGTGGCGTTCTCGGGCCAGCGGCGGAGGGCCTCCTGGGCCAAGCCTTCGGCTGCGAACAGGCGTCGATAGCGGGTCGGGTCGTCGGGCTC
>CALDQK010000741.1 GCA_937911525.1 uncultured bacterium | reverse complement strand
GGCGCCGATCTGGGCGAAGAGGAAGGTGTGCTTGGGGGTGTGGCCGGTCGCCAGCGCGACCACGCCGGCGCCGCCGGTCAGGCCCTCGCGCTGATAGGCGATCGGCGCGGCGGGGCGGAAGTCCGTCTCGCGCTCGAGGCCCTCCAGCTCGAACACCAGGATTTTGCTGTCGCGCTTGCCGTAGCCGACCCCGTAGAGGCGCAGCTTCCCGTCCCGTCCCTCGCCGAGGGTGAAGGCCGAGAGGTCCGTCTGGAAGCGGTGCAGCGCGCCGAAGCCCTTGCCGTCGAAGCGGCACCAGCGCACCTCACCGGGGGGAACGCCGCCGGTGCGGACCTCGGTCCCGACCCGCCAGGCGATGTAGAGCTCGCCCTGGTGGACGGCGGTGCTGAACAGGAGGGGCGGGCGAACTCGCTGCTCGGCGTCACGCTCGAGCCCCTCGACCAGGGCGGCGCGATCCAGGGTCGCCACGGGCCGGAGCGAGCGACGCTGGGACTCGATCGCGACCGCGCGCAGGTTGCCCGCGGCGTCGCTGCCGAACACGTACACCGAGGAGTCGAGGCTCGCCACGTGGCGGGGGAAGTCGAGGTGCAGGTCGCGGTCGGAGAAGGTCCCGCTCCAGGTGCGGTCGAGCGTGTCCCGCTTGCTGAGCGAATAGAACCAGTCCTTGCCCTTGCGGTCCGCATACAGGGTCACGACCCGCTCGGGCTGCAGCGCCGCCGCGGCGAGCACGCCGCGCACGTATTGCTGCTTGCTGAAGGTGACCTTGCCGTCGGCCTCGCTCACCTCACGGAAGAAGAAGCCCGAGTCGCGGGTCCCTCCGTCGTAGAAGAGGAAGCCGCCGCCCTGGTCGCAGACCAGGCGGGGAGCGGTGTAGCCCGTCGCCAGGTCGATGTGCATGTGCCCCAGGAGGACCAGCAGGGCCACCAGGAGGAGCAAGGGCACGACCGTGGACCGGCCGACGCGGCGCCAATCGGGATTCTGGGGGGTGGGCTCCGGGCTCAAGGGCCTAACTCCTGGCTTTCCGGCCGCTCGTTATACCCGCCGCGCTGGGACTCGCCCACCGAGCCGGCGCGTCTTCAACCGACACCAAAGGAGTTAGCGAACAAATTGAATTGTCGTACCCATACCCCCCCTGGAAAGATGGTTCTGCATTGCAGAGACTCCCTAGCCAACAAGGAGGAGCGGCGTGTTCGCAATCATCTCGGACCTCCACTCCAACATCTCGGCGCTCGAGGTCGTCCTTCAGGACATCGAGTCGCTTGGAGTGACCGACATCATTTGCCTGGGCGACGTGGTCGGCTATGGCCCGCAACCGCTCGAATGCGTTGACATGGTCATGCAGCGCTGCCGCGTGTGCCTCAAGGGCAACCACGACGAGGCGCTCGTCCACGGCGCCTACGCCTTCAACCTGCGCGCGCAGAAGGCGATCGAGTGGACCCGCGACCAGCTCAAGCCCGGCTTCTTCTCGGGCTCGGCGGTTCGCCGGCGCTGGGAGTTCCTGACCAACCTCCCCCTGCGCCATGAGGAGGGCCCGGACCTGTTCATTCACGGCTCGCCCCGCGACCCGACCAACGAGTACATCCTCGCGACCGAGATCGGCTTCGGCCCGACCGAGAAGTTCGAGGAGATCTTCGCGGCCTTCGAGCGCTTCCTCTTCGTCGGCCACACGCACATGCCCTGCGTGATCACCGACAAGTACGAGACCAAGACCTCGGCCGAGCTGGACAACGTCTACGAGTACCCGGACATGGCCGAGCAGAAGGTCATCGTCAACGTGGGCTCGGTCGGCCAGCCGCGCGACCGCGACAACCGCGCCTGCTACGTCGTCGTCGACGGCAACACGGTCAAGTGGCGCCGCCTGGAATACGACATTCAGCGCACCGTCGAGGCCATGGACAACATCGCTCAGCTCGACGCGGCCCTCGCCGCTCGCCTCAAGGAAGGCATCTGAGCGAACGCACGTCTCGAACCTGAGCGAGGGGCGGCAGGATCCCTGCCGCCCCTTTTCGTTGGTTGCCGTTTCGTTGCTTCCCGCTACGGGTTCGCTGCCGACCCCAGGAGCACCATGGACGAGTCCCTCCGCCATGACCAGCGCGCCGCGCCGGAGCTCCCCGAAGAAGAGGCCGACCGGCTCCGGGCCCGCCTGCGCGCGGGCGAGCTGAGCGAGGAGCAGCTCCGCCTCGCGGCCTACCTCGACCACCCCGCCGCCCGCGCCGTCCTCGAGCGCCCCCCCGCGCGCCCCGCCGTCCTGGACCTCACCTCCTACACCGCCGGCCGCGGCCTGGCCCGGGGCCAGCAGCTCGAGGTCGCAGCCTGGATCCGCGGCCTGGAGGCCTGGGGCCCCCAGGTGTGCGCCCGCGGCCTGGCCGCCCTCGCCGAGCGCCTGATCGCCCACGTCCCCCACGGCCTCGAGGCCGCGACCCGCCTCTGCCAGGCCGTCCGCGCCGCCAGCGCCGAGGAGGTCGAGGCCGCCGAGGCCGAGGTCGCAGAGGTCCTGAGCGAGCTCGAAGGCCGGGACACGGTCCCCGCGCTGATCGCGCTCAACAGCTGCCAAGCCGCCCTCGACGCCTCGGCCGCGCTGCGCGGGCAGCCGCCGCAGCTCAGCTCGATGGTCAGCCTGCTCTCGCCCCGCGAGATCGTGATCACGCTGCAGACCGCGCTGTGGCCACTGGCGCTGGGGTAGCCGGGGGGCAATGGCGCTGGAGAGCGTCATGACGCCGACTGCAAACTTGAACTTGAATTTGAATCAGGAATGAGGAAGGGCTGTCGCTGGACCTCCGGCGCCCGCGCAGTTGGTCGTGTGTGTTGAGCGGCGCTCCGAGAGCTCGTTCAACGCAAAGACGCCAAGACGCCAAGGCGCAAAGAGCGGCGCTCGCAGGCCAAAGGTGATCGGGCAGCCGGTCGCCTTGCGCCCTCCCTCACTGCTTGCCCTCTCTGCGCCTCTGCGCCTTGGCGCCTTTGCGTTGAAGAGGCTGTGCCCAGGCGGCCTCCGGGCCAGTGACAGCAGCCCTCGCGCAGCCCGAGCGCCGTCTTCGCCCACACCTTCACCGCAAGGTGGGCGGTCTCGAGGCAAGCGACAGCCACTCCTAACTCTTGATTCGAATTCAGATTCAAATTCAAGCCACTACCAAGGCGCCCTCCAAACCAGCGACAGCCGCCCCGCCCCGACCCACCCTGGTAACCTCCCCTCTCGATGCCGCCCGCCCCTGCCGAGCACGCCTCCCTCGTCCTGTGGACGATCCTGCTCCCCCTCCTGGGGGCCGCGGGCGCGCTGCTCTTCGCGCGCAGCCTCCCTCGCCTGAGCCGCCTCTCGCCAGCCGTGGCGCTCTTGGCGGCGGCGCTGTGGGCCCTGGTGTGCGTCGGCCCGGCCGCGCAAGTCGACGCCGGCCTCGACCTCAGCTGGCGCTCGCCGCGCCACGGCGCCGAGGCCGACTGGCTGGCTCTCGACCGCGCCAACGCGAGCGGGCGCCGCGACGGCCGCCTGCGCGCCGAGGAGCTCGGCGCCCCGCCGCCGCCGGCCCTGGACGCGGACGGCGACGGCGGGCTGGACCTGGTGGAGCTCGAGGCGGCCCAGGCCAGCCGCGCCGCCACCTGGTTCGCGGTCGGCGCGCCTGGGCAACGGGGGGGCGTCGCCCTCCCTCTGCGCGCCTCCTTCGAGGCGCAGCGGGGCGCGATCCTGCTCGGCGCCCTGCTCCTGCTCGCCGCCGCGGCCCTGGGGCGCGTCGAGGTCGCCGGCGCCCAGCCCGGCGTCGCCGCGAGCGGCGCAGCACTGGGCCTGCTCGGCGCGGCCCTCGCGCTCGCGAGCTGGAGCGAGGACCTCTTGCTGGCGCTGATCGCCCTCGAGCTGGCCCTGGCCCTGACCCTCGTGGTCCGCCACGCCGGCGCCGGCGAAGGCGCAGCCCTGCGGGTCGGCTTCGGCAGCCTGATCACCCTGACCCTCGGCGCCGGCGCGGCGCTGCTCGGCATGCTCGAGTTGACGAGCGCCGCCCCTGCCGCCTGGGCGGGCTGGGCCCTCAGCCTCGGCCTGCTGATCCCGGCCCTGGGCTGGCCCCTGCGCCGCGGCCCGAGCGGCGACGCGGCCACCGGCTGCGCGGCGGCCGCCGCCCTCTGGCTGAGCTCCTTGGCGCTGCTCCAGCGCGCGCTCCCCGAAGGCGTGCCGCTCAGCGCTCCCCTGTGGGCGCTGCTCGCCCTGGGCGCCAGCGCCCGCGCGCTCCTGCGCGAGCGCGCGGACGAGGGCCTCAGCGGCGGTCTGCTGGCCCTGGGCGCCGCGGGCGCCTGCGCCTGGAGCGTCGGGGGCGGCGCGCTCGGCCTGGCCGCGACCGGGAGCGCGCTGCTCGCGCTGAGCGGAG
>CALDQK010000740.1 GCA_937911525.1 uncultured bacterium | reverse complement strand
GTTGCCTCGTTACTATGACATGCCACTCATGTTGTCCGGCCGGCCGGCCGTTCGACGAGCACCGGCGGATCGACGTCACGCCCCGCCTGAGCGACGACCTGCCGGGGATCGCCTGGCACCTCGACGAGCCCTTCGGGATCGCCTCGGCCGCGGCGATCTACTACCTGGCGCGGGAGACGCGCCGCCACGTGACCGTGGCCCTCTCGGGCGACGCCGCGGACGAGCTCTTCGGCGGCTACCCCTGGCGCCACGCCTGGCTCACGCCGCACCAGCTCGTCGGCCGCGTGCCGCGCCTGGTCCGGCGCGCGCTGGGGCGCCTGGCTCCGGGCCACGGCCAGGACCTGGGCGGCCCCGACGGGGGCGGCGTGAGCGGTCGCCGCGCGCGGGCCCTCAAGTGGCTCGGCGCGCTGCGGCGCGAGGACGCCGGGATCTACGCGGACCTGATGTGCGGCTTCCGCCGCGGGGAGGTCGGGGCGCTCCTGGACCCCGAGCTCGCGCTCGAGTCCTTCTCGGCCACCGAGCGCTTCGAGGCGGCCTTCCGCGCCCTGCCCCGCGGGGACGGCGTGCAGCGCGGGCTGCTGGCCGAGTTCCAGACCACGCTCTGCCACGAAATGCTGGCCAAGGTCGACCGGATGTCCATGGCCTTCGGCCTGGAGGTCCGCCTGCCCTACCTCGACGACGAGGTCCTCGCCACGGCGCTGGCCCTGCCCAGCAAGCACAAGGTCGGCGCGCGGCTCGGCAAGCGGGCCCTGCGCGCGGCCCTGGCCCCGCTCCTCCCGGCAGAGGTCTTCCAGCGGCCCAAGCGCGGCTTCTCGGTGCCCCTCGGGGAGTGGTTCCGGGGGCCCCTGCGCGAGCTGGCGGAGGACGCGCTCCTCTCGCTGGGCCGGCGCGGCTTCCTGCGCGAGGCCGCGGTCCGCAGCGTGCTCGAGCGCCACCTGCGCGGCCCCTACGACCGGGGCGACCAGGTCTACGCGCTGGTCGCCCTCGAGACCTGGTGCCGGACCTACCTGGACCGGACCGAGGTCGACCGCTCGCCGCTCAGCTGAGCGAGCGGTAGAGGGCCCGCACGCGCGCGACGCTCTCGCTCAGCTCGGCGTTCTCGCGCACCCACTGGCGCGCCGCCGCGAGGGCCTCGTCGCGCTCGGGCTGCGGCGCGAGGGCCTCACGCAGGCCGGCGACGAGGGCGCCGTGGTCGGGCTCGCCCTCGCGGTGCGCGACCCGGGTCAGGGCGGCCGGGGCGAAGGGCAGCTCGCGGTAGGCCTCGAGGTCGAGCGAGAGGGTCGCGCGCTCGCAGGCCATGGCTTCGAGCAGGGTCTGCGGCAGGCCGTCGGAGGCCGGCAGCGAGGCGACGAGGTCCGCCGCGGCGTAGAGCTGAGGCATGGCCGCGTTGGACTGAGGCGGCAGCCAGCGCGCGCTGAGGCCGAGCGCGACCGCGCGGCGCTCGAGGCGCTCGGCGTAGTCCGGCGCGGGGGCGTGGCGGACGAAGGCCAGGGCGGGCGGGTCCTCCAGCTCGCCGAGGGCCTCGAGGAGCGGGGCGTGGTTGTAGAGGGGCTGGAGCGCGCGGCAAGAGACCAGCCAGCGTCGCGCGGGATCCAAGCCGAGGGCCCGCTGCGCCTCCTCGCGAGCTGCCGGCTGGAAGCGCGCGGTGTCGATCCCCCAGGGCAGGTGGAGCACGTTGCGGGCTCCGAGGTCGCGGCAGGCCTGCGCCAGGAAGCGCGACTTGGCGGTGACCGCGGCGGCGCGGCGGAGGATCCGCCGGACCGCGAGGTCGAGCGGCAGGGGGCGCGGGACCTGCTCGGCCAGGACGTCGGCGCCCATGACCGTGACCACGATCGGGACCCGCCGCACCCCCTGGAGCGCGAGGGCGTCGAGCTGGCTGAGGTAGTGGACGTGGATCACGTCGGGCCGAAAGCGGCGCAGGGTCCAGCCCACCTCGGCCAGATAGTCGGCGGTGTGCAGGAAGAGCCGCCGCGCGAGGCGCGAGCCGCGCAGGCGGGCGCGCGGCAGGACCGCGACACGCAGGCGCGGGTAGCGCTCGAGGAAGGCGGGGGGGAAGGGCTCGGTGCTGATCCAGAGCGCCTCGAGCCCCTCGTCCTCGAGGAAGGGCGCCACCCGGCCGCGGGCGATCCCATTGTGTCCAGGGCCCAAGAAGAGCACGCGCATGTCAAGACGCTACCGTGTTCTCCGCGTTGCACGAGCGAGGGCGGCTGACCAAGATCCCCTTGGGTGACCAGCGATCCGAAGAGCAGCGAGACCGACCCCCGGGAGGCCGAGACCTTCATGGCGGAGCCGGAGGACGACTTCTACCGAGAGCACCCCTTCCCGGACGAGTCGACGCGCACGGACCTGCCTCACCCGGGCTCGCGCGGCTTCCAGGCCGACAGCACCCGCCAGGACCTCGCGCTGCCGGCGCGCGAGCCGGCGCGCGGCTTCAACGTCGCCGACACCCAGAACGACCTCCAGCGGCCGGGCGGAGAGGAGCCGCCCACGCGCAAGGCACAGCGCCCCTCCTCCGCCGAGCACGAGCTCCCTCAGCCCAAGCCCCAGCCTCCCGCGGAGCCGCCGCTCGAGAGCTCCTTCGAGGACGCGCGGGACGGGATCGACGACTCGCTGGGAGGGCGCTATATCGACGGCTACCTGCTGGAGGAGCGCCTGGGCGCGGGCGGCATGGGCGACGTGTTCCTGGCGCGGCGCAAGGAGGACGGCGTCCAGGTCGCGCTCAAGGTCCTCACGAGCCTGATCGACGACGAGACGACCCGGCGGCGCTTCGACCGCGAAGGCCAGGTCCTGACGAACCTGGACCACCCCACGATCGTGGGGTTGGTCGGGCGCGGCTTCGACAAGGAGACCCGCCGCCCCTACCTGGCCATGGAGCTGGTGCCGGGCCGCGACCTCAAGCAGATCGTCGACGAGCGCGAAGGTCACCGCTTGACCCACGCCGAGGCGATCTACGTGCTCGAGCGGGTGGCGAAGGCGCTCCTGGTGGCCCACGAGAAGCACGTGATCCACCGCGACGTCAAGCCGAGCAACGTGCTCGTCACGCCGCGAGGCGAGGTCAAGCTGACCGACTTCGGGATCGCCCTGAGCGAGGACGCCTCGATGCGCCTGACCATGGGCGCCCTGGTCGGCACGCCGACCTACCTCGCGCCGGAGGTCTTGCTGGGCGAGCCCTGGTCCCCGGCGGCGGACGCCTACGCCTTCGGCTCGCTCGGGTTCGAGGTCCTCTCGGGGCGACCGCTCTTCGAGGGCGACGACACGACCTCGATCCTGGCCGACCAGATCACGACGGCGCCCGCCGACCTGGGCGGCCTGCGCGCGGACGCGCCGGCCTGGCTGACCGAGCTGATCATGGCGCTCCTGCGCAAGGAGCCCGAGGACCGCCCCTCTCTGGCCAGCGTGGCGGAGGAGCTGGCCGCGCACCTGCCGCTCCCCGAGGAGCTCGAGCAGCTGCGCCGGGACGCGGCCCTGGACCGGGAGACGCAGCCCCTGCAGCTGAGTGGCGGGCGCATGCTCAAGCAGGGGCAGGTCTTCCACCGCTTCCGGATCGACGAGGAGCTGGGCCGGGGGGGCATGGGCGTGGTGTTCCGGGCCATGCACCTCGAGCTGAAGAAGCCGGTGGCGCTCAAGGTGCTCGCCTCGGGCGCGCTCGCGAGCGAGCTCGATCAACAGCGCTTCCTGCGGGAGGCCCAGGCCGCGGGCGCGCTCAGCCACAGCACGATCGTGCCGGTCCTCGACGCGGGCGCCTACGACGGGACCTACTACCTGGCCATGGAGCTCGTGGAGGGTCGCCCCCTCGGCGACGCCTGGTGCCACGCGACTCCGAGCTCCCCCAGCGGCAAAGAGGAGGCCCCCCTCCTCAGCCGCGAGCAGTTCCTCCAGCTCTTCTCGGAGCTCTGCGGCGGCGTCGCCCACGCGCACGCCCGGGGCGTGATCCACCGCGACCTCAAGCCGGACAACGTGCTGGTCGACGCGGAGGGCCACCCCCACGTGCTGGACTTCGGGGTCGCCAAGCGAACCGACGAGCGGGACGAGGTCGACGACGGCTTGACGACGGGCGAGCACGTGGTGGGCACGCTGCGCTACATGGCGCCCGAGCAGGCTTCGGGCGACTCGCACCTGGTCGACGTGCGCAGCGACGTGTGGTCCTTGGGGGTGATCCTCTACGAGGGCCTCTGCGGCCAGACTCCCTTCCGCGGCAACGTGCAGTCGCTGCTGCGGCAGCTGCACTTCGCCGAGGTGCCTCACCCGACCTCGATCGACGAGTCGATCCCCTGGGAGCTCGAGGCGATCTGCCTCAAGGCCCTCGAGCGCGAGCCGGACGACCGCTACCAGTCGGCCCTCGAGCTGGCGCGCGAGGTGGAGCGCTACCTCGCGGGCGAGCCGATCCGCGCGCGCAAGGCGACGCTCCTCTACCGGGCGCGCAAGTATGTGCAGCGCAACCGCGCCAAGGTCGGCGCCGCGCTGGCCGTGACGCTGACGCTGCTCGTGATCCTCTCCGGCTGGGCGATCTCGACGATCCAGTCCCGCCGGGAGCTCGCCGAGGCGGAGCAAAGGCGAAGGCAGGCGGAGCTTCAGCGGGAGCGGGAGCAGCGCGACGCGATCCGGCTCAAGGTGGGCGAAGGTTGGCGAGCCTACGCGCGCGCGTCCTTCCCCGAGGCGGCCGCCAGCTTCGAGGCCGCCCGGACCCTCACGGCGCCGGACCAGCTGATCGCTCCCACCCCCGAAGACCTGGCCCAGATTCCTCCCGAGGCGACGCCGAACCTCGGCGAGGCCGAGCGCAGCGAGCTGCGCTACACGCGGGATCGGCTGCGCCGCTGGACGCAGCTAGCCCGCCAGCGCGAGCGGAGGTCTCGGATCGACGTCCGCCTCACGGCTGCCCGCCGGGCTCTCAGCCGGGGTGAGCTGGAGCAGGCCACCCGCGAGGTCGTCGCGGCGAGCGAGCTCGGCGGGCGGGCCGAGGCGCGGCCCATCTCCGAGGCGATCGCGACGGCCTTCGTCCGCCGCGCGCAGGCGCTGCTCAAGGAGGGTCTCTCCGCCGAGGACCTGCGCCAGCGCCGCCTGCGCCTCGAGGAGGCGCGCAAGCAGCTGGAGGACGCCCAGCGGGTGGTGGCTCGTGTGGCCCAGGCGGAGCTCGGCCAGGTCCTGCGCGAGCTCGGCAAGTTGAGCGAGCTCGAGCAAGCGCAGGCCGTCGAGCGAGCTCGTCGCCAGCGCGCGCAGGAGCTGGTCGAGCAGGGGGCGGTCCTCCTCCAGTCGGGCGACTTCGAGGAGGCCCGCCGGGCCTACGAGGTCGCGCTCGGCAACGACGCGCGCAACGTGGCTGCGCGCGAGGGCCTGCTCGACGCAGAGCGCGGTCTCCGCGAGCGCGAGCAGGAGCAGAAGCGCCAGGCCCAGGAGGCTCGCGCGATCGCGCTTCGGCGCGAAGCCAACCAGCTCTTCCTCGAGGGCCGCGAGCGCCACGGCCTGGGCGAGCTGCCCGAGGTGGTGCGAGCGAGCTACTTCGAGTCCCTCGAGCGCCTCCGTCGCTCCGCGCTCCTGGCGGATCTGCCCGAGACCCAGGGCCTGACCCGCGAGGTGAGCCGGGAGTTCGCCAGCGTCCTGGTGGACCAGGGCCAGGCCGCGCTAGCCCGCTTCGTGCGCAAGATGGCCGGTCTACCGGAGGAGGAGCCAAACCCAGCGCCTCTTCCCCGCGATCCACACCTCAGCGTCATCGAGGGCGTCGCAGCCAGCGCCCGCGGCGCCTACGGGAGCGCCGTCGTCTTCCAACCCACCCGCGCCTTCGACGCGCTCCGCGGCTACATCGCCAGCCAAGCGCGCACGATCGGCAAGAAGCTGCGCTTCGAGCTGAGGATCCTCGGCGTCGTGACGCGCAAGGGCCTGCACCCGCAGATCTTCTTCACCGGGATCGAGATCCGCATGTACGACGAGACCCGCAACACGGTCTCGGCCCCTCGCCGCGTCATGGCCCCCGCCCGCTACCTCCGCCCCGCCGCCGTCGACACCCGCGGCCGCCGCCTGATCCGCCCCTTCAAGCACGCCCAGCGCCTGGACCCCCGCCCGATCATCCGCGAAGTCGAGAAGATCGTCCAAGCGATGGTTCGCGACGGCTAAGGCCCATCTGGGACTTTCCCAGGGAAGGGCCCGAATGGCCCCGCCCGGGCCGCCGCGGGCGCCTCGCTGACGAGGCCGCGGGCGCCTCTCCTCGGGCGCTCCGGACGACGACTAGCCCCGGTCGCTGGGTGGCGACCGGGGTCTCGTCGGTGGGCTTGTGGGAGTCTGCGCGCCGGCCCGGGCGCTGGATCAGGCCGGAGGGCCGGTCGGCGTGTAGATCAGGCCGTCGTCGAGCGCCTTTTGCTCGCTCATGACCTTGGCGCCGTGCGCGACGGCCATTTGGTAGGTCCCCAGCGGGAACTCCTCGTTGCGCCGCTTGGGCCACTTCTTGCGCACCGCTTGGTAGCGGCGCCGCCAGCCGACCAGGCACTTGAGGACCTGCTTGCGCGTGTCGCGGTCCTTGCACGCCACCACGGGCGTCAGGCCGTAGTCGGGCACCGTGCTGCCTGCGCTCGAGAGCGGGTCCACGGCCAGCACCCCCTCGGCGCCGAGCACGCTCTTGCCCTCGCGCTCTCGGCGAGCGCGATGCTCGGCTTCGCGCGCGAGGAGGCTCGCCTCGATCAGCGCGCGGGCCTGGGGCTGGACCGAGGCATAGGTCGGGGGCGCGACGATCCTGAGCGTCGCGCTCTCGGGAAGCCGGCTCCGGTCTCGCTCGCGCGACTGCTCCCGCTTGCGCTCTCGGCGGCGGCGGGCAGCCCGTTGGCGGGCCTCCTCCTTCGTGTAGCCCGCGTCGCGGTCGGCCTGGAGCGCGGCCTTGAGATCCTGAGCGTATTCGTGCCGCTGCTCGTCGCGCTGGCGACGGGCGACCTCGGGGTCGGAGGAGAGCGCGTCTCCGACCCCGCCGAAGAAGGCGCCCTCGGGACGATCGAAGGAGAACGACTCGCCCCAGGCCTCGGGGCCGTAGTGCAGACCCGGCCAGTCCGCGAGCGTCTCGACCAGATCGGCGGCGGCGGGGCTGGCCAAGGCGTAGACCA
>CALDQK010000739.1 GCA_937911525.1 uncultured bacterium | reverse complement strand
GCCGTAGTGCTTGTAGAAGTCGGTCGTCATGAGCCCGTCGAAGAACTCCTCGATCCGGGCCCGGTCGCCGGTGGCGGTGACGACGGCGACCTCCTTGAGGAAGAGCGCCAGGCCGAAGTGGAGCAGGCCGACGCCCTCGCGCATGGCGCGGTCGCGGGTGATCTCCTTCCACTTCAGGGTGCCGTCGGCGCGGCGGTACTTCTCGAAGGGATCGACCTCGCCGCGCGCGGTCCGCTCCAGGTTGTCGCGGCGACCGGTCGGGGTGCCGTAGCGGAGCAGGTTGCGCAGGCGGTTGAAGAAGTTGTCGATCCGGCCCGAGCCGAGCGGCCGCTCGAACACGTCGAGGGTCGTGCGGACCTCGGCCTCGGTCACGTTGCCGGCCGCGCCCAGGCGCGACTTCTCGACGATCCGCACGGCCTCCATGTCGGCCACGCGCTCGGCGCGGATCCCCGAGGCGTGGGCCGCCTCGTGGCCCATGATCAGGCCCAGGACGCGCATGCGGAACGCGGCCCGCTCGCCCGGGGGCAGCTTCTCGGCGCGGGCGTAGATCTCGTTGAAGAGGCCCGTCGAGAGACGAACCTTGCCCTCGCTGACGCCGGCCGAGATCGCGTTGGTCTCGAGGATCTCGAGCTTGAGGTTGCGCATCTTCTCGACGCCCGACTCGGCGAGGCGGAGCGCCTCGTTGTTGCCGGCCGCGCGGGACTCGTTGATCTTCTCGGCCAGGCGGGCGCCGGTGCCCTCACGAATCGCCTCGAAGATCCCGCTCACGGTCTCGTAGCTGAGCTTGCTCGCCTGGAAGGGGCCGGTGCCAGCGCGGGTCCGCGAGAAGTTCTCGCTGTTGGTGGTCGTGGCCTCGTTGGCGACGGAGTACATCTCGGGGTTGGCGCGGGGCAGGAGCGAGCGCAGCAGCGCCTCGCTCAGCTGACCCTCCCGGGCCCACTTCTTGGTCTTGTAGCGGACCTGGCGGGTGATCTCGTTGTAGTCGAGGCCCTCAGCGGTCCTGGCCCGCTCGCGCGCCTCGATCAAGCGCTTGGCCTCGGCCTCGTTCATGCCGAGCTTGCGCAGCTCCTCGAGCGTCGTGTTGCCGAGGTCGACGCCCTTGGCCAGGGTGTTGACCTTCTTGGCGACGGCCTCGCTCAGGCCCGCCTCGCGCAGCTGCTCGACCGTGCTCAGGCTGTTGCCGTTGCCGCGGGCCTCGATCAGCTTGTCCGCGTTGGCGGCGGTGATCCCGAGCCGCTTCATGAGGTCGGCCTTGCTCGCGTTGCGGAGGTCCAAGCCCTCGGCCCGCAGCGCGCTGGCCAGCGCCTCGGCGCTCATTCCAGTCCGCTCCGCCAGGGCCTCGAGGGTCGTGGTGCGGGGGTCGAGCTGAGTGGAGGACTCCATGACCCGCTTGGCCTCGGCCTCGCTCAGGCCGGCCCGCTTGAGGCCCTCGAGGTCGAGCTTGTGGGCGTCACGCAACCAGAGCACGCGCTCCGCGGTGGCCTCGTTGAGGCCGAAGCGCTTCTGGAGATCCTGGAGCTGGGCGGTCTCGAGCTTGATGTCGCTCGTGTGGAGCTTGATCTTCTCGGCCTGCGCCTCGGTCAGCACGCCAGCCTCGCGCAGCTGAGTCGCCGCGCGGTTGGCGTCGTAGCTGGCCCACTGATAGCTGCCGTTGCGGCCGATGGTGTTGCCCGCGTCGCGATACTCGATGATCTTGCGCGCCGCCGCCTCGCTGAGGCCCGTGCGCTTGCGGATGTTCTCGACCGTGGCCTGGTTGCTCATGAGGTCGAGCGCGCCGGTGCGGTCGATCAGCTCGAGGACCTTGGCCTCCGGGACGCCGGCGCGCTCGAGCGCGTCGACGACGTCCATGGTGTTGCGGTAGGTCGTCAGGTTCGCGGCGGCCTCGGCGTTCAGGCCGAGGCGGTCACGCATGCCCTGGGTCTCGAGGGCCGCGTTGTTGAGGTCCACCGCGGTCAGGCGGCTGAGGCGACCCGCCTCGGCGCCGCGCGAGAGGGCGCGGACGAGGTCCTCGGGCGTGTTCAGCTGTCCACCGGCGGCGCGGTACTCGACCACCGCGCGGGCCTCGGCCTCGCTCAGGCCGAGGTGGCGCTGCAGGCTGGCCTCGTTGGCGGTCGAGAGCTCGAGGCCGTAGTTGCCGCTCATGACCCCGTTGGCCGTGCGGACGATGCTGCGGAGCATCTCCTCGCGAGCGAACTTCATGTCGCGGCGGGCCGACTCCGAGATCGAGGCCTCGCGGTCCCAGGGGAGCAGCGCCGTGGCGACGTTGGTCGAGTAGGTGCGCGCGTTGCCCTTCGACTTGCTGATGTAGTCGTGCTGGAGGCCGTCGACGACGCGACGCATCTCGGGGGTCATGGTCCGCCCCTCGACCTCCTTGAGGTAGCGCTCGACGTGGTCGACGAAGCGCAGCGACTCGGGGGCGTTGCCCTGGCCGTTCATGGCCAGCGGGTTTTCGGTGTGCTTCCAGGGGCCGAAGTTGCCCGTCTTGAGCGCGTGGGTGTAGATCTTGGCCAGGCGCTCGATGTTGTCGACGTCCTTGGTGAAGCCGCGGATCTCGAGGTCGATGAACTCCTGACCGTGGGGGACGGTCACGCGCACCGTGGCGCGGCCGGTCGACTTGATCTGGGAGAGGGTCTCGAGCTCGCTGGTCTTCATGCGGGCGTTCGACCAGGACTTCATCGAGGTCATGGTGCCCAGGCGGCGCGCGCGCTCGAGCCAAACCCAGTTGCTGCTGCGCTCGATGAAGTCGGCGAACTGGCTGCCGCGGGTGCGGAGCATCTCCCAGTCGGCGCCGTTGTCGCGCATGTGCAGGTGGAAGCCCTTACCGCTCTTGCCGGTCAGCTCCTTGACCTGACGCATGTAGGCGGTGATCTCGCTGATCGACTCGACGGGCTTGCTGCGGATCTCCCAGTTGCCGGTGCCCTCGACCTTCCAGTTGGGGTCGAGGAAGGGGAAGCGCTGCAGGTCGAGCTCGAAGTGCTGCTTCACCGCGTGGCGGTCGGCGCCGACCTTCTGGCGGTAATACTCCGCCTTCTGGGAGTCGGTCATCGTGTCCCAGCGGGAGTTGACCTCGGCGTCCTTGGGGCGCGCGATTCGCGAGAAGCCCTCGCCCGAGCCCTCGAGCTCGAAGCCGTAGCTGAAGGCCTGACCGTTGTGGGTCACGCGGCCGGTCGGCAGCGCCTCGAGGGCGCCGCGGAACTCGGCCTCCGACGCCAGGTGACGCGGGCGGGCGACGTTGCTCTCGATCAGGGTCTCGAAGCGGTTGGGGTCGAGGCCGAGGCGCTCGATCATCTCACGCGCCTTGGCGCGCGCCTCGTTGGGGTCCTGCGGGGTGTTGTAGAGCGAGGGATCCTCGCCGGCGGGCTGCGCGGCGCGCTTCTGGTAGCGGACCGTCTCGCCGTTCTCGGCCATGGTCTTGGCGCGCTCGATCATGGCGCGGTAGAGCTCGGCCTGCAGGCGGTGCGCCTCGGGGTTGCTCAGCGCGTTCAGGTCGAACATGCGGAACTCGACGACGCCCGAGTTGCCGTTGTGCAGCTCGTTGACGTTGAGCGCCTTGGCCAGGTTCATGGACCGGTACTTCCACAGCTTGGTGTAGGAGTCCGGGTTCATGGGGTCGACTTCGTGGAGCGTCGCCTCGCGGCCGTTGCGCGAGCGGAACATCTCGCTCAGGCGCTCCTTGGTCCGCTCCTCGGGGCGGAGGCGATCGATCTCTTCGAGCAGCTCGGGGTGGTCGACCGCGATCGAGCGAGCGAAGCGGTTGGCGTGACCGCCGCCGCGCACCGGGTTGAACAGCCGGCGCAGCATGGGCTCCATGTTCTCGTGCATCACGATCAGGTTGGCGAGCGCGCGGGCGTCGCCGTTGGGGCGCACCAGGTCGCGCGCGTCGATCGTGAGGTGGACGCCGGACTTGAGGCCCTCGCGCACCAGCCCGCTGTTGCGGACGTTGTTGAGGACCCGCTCGACCTCCTTGGGGTCGGCGAGGGGCGGAGTCACCAGCTCATAGCCGTCGAGGCCCGTCGAGCTCACATACTCGGGCTCGATCATCCACTTGCGGCCCTTGGCGTCGGTCCACTCCGCGCGGAAGAGCGGCCGCTCGCCGGTGGGGTAGCGCTCGAGGTTGCTCGTCGGCTTGGTGAAGTCCACCCGCCGGATCGTGCTCGGGTCGCCGCCCTGGGCGCGCACGACCTCCCGCATCAGCTTCTCGTAGTTCTCCCACGGCATCTCGCGGAAGTCGACGATTCGGTTGCCGCGGCCGGCGAACTCGAACTCCATGCCGAAGAGCCGACCCTCGTTGCTCGGCGGCGGCGCGTCGCCGGGGCCGGGCTGGGCCAGGGCGGTGCCGCCCGCGGCCAGCGCGAGCATCAGGGCCAGCGAGATTCGGCCGGCCGAGGTGCGGGTGATCAGCGAACGCATATGAGCGCCTCCCCAGAAAGCAGTCCCCGCGTCTTCCATCGCCAGGGACATCGAGCGTCAAGCCTCCGTTTATACAAAGTAAGGACCACCACTTCCAAGAGTCCAAGAGATTGCGCCTCAAGGGCTTGGAAGTGCACCTGCAGCAACCAAGGGCGAGGGTTCACCCCAAACGCGTCTCAGGGCGAAACCGTCTCGCGACGCAGCGCGTCGCTCCTGGGACGCTAGGTCACAAGTGGAGCGAGAGTAAGGAGGCTCGGGCTGCTGCTGGGTGGCTAGAACAAGCGAGGGGCCAACGCGTCTGCGGAGCGCGAGGACGAGTCGGTTGAACGGGGAAAACTGGAAGCAGGGAAAACCGGAAGTCGGCAGGGAGCTCCGATTGCGACGCTCGCAGGGCGAGCTGTCGCTCGAGGCCATCACTCCCAGACACCACGCCTTGCCCCGCCAACGCCGCTCGGGTGCGCCAACCCGACTTCCGGTTTTCGAGGCTTCTAGTTTTCCCCGTTCAAACGGAGCGCCAGGGAGCTTGTCGCCTGCGGCAGCTTCCCTACATGAACTCGATCGCGCCGCCGGGCAGGAAATAGAGGATCAGCATCGACCCCCCCTTCACCGTCGGCACGTGCACGGAGTCCGGCCCGTAGACGACCCAGCCCTCCGGGTTCCCGTCGAAGCGGGGGTCGTCGTTCTCCTTGAAGCAGAGGTCGATCTCGCCCTTGGGGTGGCGGTGGCGCGGCCCGGGCGAGTCCATCCACACCGCGTCGACGCTGAACCCGTCGAGGTCTTTGGCCACGCGCCCGAAGCGGATCCCGCCGTTCTCCTTGGGCGTCAGCCAGCCGGCCTCCGCGCCAGCGAAGGCGGCCTCGCGGACCTGAGCCACGAGCTCGCCCGAGAAGGGCAGGCGCTCCTCCACGGCGCTGCGGGCCGCGGCGGGGTCGCTGAGGTCGATTCCGCTCAGCTGCTCGACGAGGGGCGCGAGCAGGGCGGCCATTTGGTCGCGGTCTTTCGGG
>CALDQK010000738.1 GCA_937911525.1 uncultured bacterium | reverse complement strand
TCATCGGACGACCCGAGACGGCAAGCTTGACCGCCGTCTCGATGCCCGCGAGGCGCGGCGTGCGCACCGTGCCGGAAGCGCCGGGGATGAGGCCCAGCGTGACTTCCGGCAGGCCGACGGAGGCCTTCGCGTCCGCGATCCGGAAACGGCAGCCAAGCGCTACTTCAAATCCGCCGCCGAGCGCGGACCCGCCAGCGGGGACGCCGAGCGCTTCAAGCAGCGCGCCCAGCGCGGCAGCGCCTCGGTCGCGCTCCTCGCGGCCTGCGCTCAGGTCGAGCGCGATCCGGAGGCGGCCCTCGGGGAGCTCGAGGCGCTGGAGTCGATGCTCCCGCGCGACGACCCCAGCCGCGCCGACCTGCGCCTCGCCAAGGGGCTCGCGCTCGAGAAGCTCGGTCGTCGCGGCGAGGCCCTCTACGCGCTGGAGCGCTTCCTGGACGGGCGAGCCCTGGCGGCGGCCTTCGCGGCCCTGCCCGAGCTGGACCCGCCCCCCGCCACGCGCGCCGCGCGGGCCAAGGTCGAGGCGCTCCTCGTCAGCTCGGTCCAGGCGGCCGCAGAGGAGGCCGTCACCAAGGGCGAGCCCCTGGCGGAGACCGAGCGCTGGCGAGCTCGCCTGAAGGCGCTCGACCCTCCGCGGGCCGAGCTCGCGGCCGCCCACCGGCTGGCGGGCGCCTGGGTGAACCTGGCGACGAGCCCCGCGGAGGACTCCGCCTACGCCGAGCGAGCAGCCGAGTTCGCGGCTCTGGCCAGCAGCGGCTCAGCGGAGCAGCAAGCGAGCGCCGAGCAGGGGCTGCTCTGGGCCGTCAAGCTGCGCGCGGGCGCCGCGGAGGCGCCGCGCGGCGCGCTGGCGGCGCTGGGAGCCGCGCGCGACGCGCTTGCCAAGCTGGAGCTCGGCGCCGACGCCTTGGCGGATCTGCGAGCCCTGGCCCTGCGCAGCGCCGGCCGCTTCCGCGACGCCGGCTCGCCCTCCTGGAGCGCGCGCCTGGCCCAGGTCGCGCCCGAGGCGCCTCAGGCTGACGAGGCGCTCGTCGCCGACGCGACCCTCCTGCGCCAGGCGCTCGGCCTGGGGCTGCTCCCTCCCGGGGCCGTGATCCCGGCGCGTCCGCGCGATCGTCTGCTCCTGGCGCGGCTCGCCTACGAGCTCGCCCTCGTCGCTTGGGCCCAGCCGGAAGGTCAGAGCGCGGGGGGCGAGTTGGCCACCCACGCGCTCTCCTGCCTGGCGCCGCTCCCCGTGGAGCCCGAGGTCAGCGAGCTGCGCAAGCAAGTCCACCTCGCTCAGGGGCTGCGCCTGCTCGCGGGCGAGTCGCCGAGCGCGCAGCGGATCGCGCGCGCCCGCGAGCACTTCTGCAAGGCTGGGGGCGCCCAGGGCGCCGCCGACTGGGCAGAGGGCGTGGCTGCAGGTTTCACGCCTCGCGGCCCCCTTGGGCGCGAGCTCTCCCCGCCCTACTGGGTCGCGCGGACCTGGCTGGCCGAGGCGCGCCTGGCCGAGGGCGAGGCTCGCAAGGCGGCCTTCACCAAGGCCTACGACGCGTTCAAGGTCTTCGCCAAGCTGCGCGGCAAGGATGCGCTTCCGCCCGGCGCCGAGGCCTACTCGAGCGAGCGCAGCGAGGCCTACAAGGGGCAGAAGTAGGCCGAGCCCGACGCGCGAGCCCGAGGGCCGAGTCCGACGCGCGAGACCGACGCGCGAGCCCGAGGGCCGAGTCCGACGCGCGAGCCCGAGGACCGAGTCCGAGGGCCGAGTCCGACGCGCGAGACCGACGCGCGAGCCCGAGGGCCGAGTCCGACGCGCGAGCCCGAGGACCGAGTCCGAGGGCCGAGCCCGACGCGTGAGTCCGAGGACCGAGTCCGAGGGCCGAGCCCGACGACCGAGCCCGACGACCGAGCCCGAGGGCCGAGTCCGAGGGCCGAGCCCCAGGACCGAGTCCGAGGGCCGAGCCCGACGACCGAGCCCGACGACCGACGACCGACGCGCGAGGCCGACGATCGACGACCGACGACCGACGACCGACGACCGGCGCGCGAGACCGACGCGCGAGGCCGACGATCGACGACCGACGACCGGCGCGCGAGACCGACGCGCGAGGCCGACGATCGACGACCGACGACCGACGACCGGCGCGCGAGACCGACGACCGACGACCGACGCGCGAGACCGACGACCGACGACCGACGACCGCGTCCGACGTCCGAGCCCGACCGCGGGTCGCACTCACTAGCACCGCTCGGGTAGGAGCGCTAAGGTCGGGCCTTCTCAGCGGCGACCTACGAGGAGATGCGAATCGTGCAGCCCGACGAGACCACCGTAGGGTTTCTGGAGCACGCGGTCCGCGACCCCAACGAGGGTGACGCGATCGACGCCGAGACGCTCGGGAGGCTGCGCGCTGACGCGCAGGAGCTGGGCCTCTTCGGCTTGCTCGCGGCCGCGACCCTCGGGCTGACGGGCCCCGCGGGTGAGGGTGGACCGGCGGTGCGCGACGAGCTGAGCGCGGCCCTCGCGAGCGACCTGCGCGACGCCCTGGGAGAGCGCGACGACGCGGCGAGCTTGGGCGACCTCTGCGAGCGCTACCGGGCGAGCAAGGGCGAGCAGGCCCCGGCGCTGCTGGCGCGGCTCGCGGCGCGCGTGATCTACGAGCTCTACGGCCTGGCGGACCACGGCTTCCTCCAGGACGACGTGCTGCAGGTCGGCGCGCTCCTGGCCGCCGGGGAGGCGAGCGGCTCGGCGCGCGAGGCGGCGCGGCGCGCGACGCGCCTGGGGCGCTACGCGACCCGCACCGTGCTGGGGCACCTCGACAGCCAGCTGGACATCGTCCACCGCCTGGGGAGCTCCGAGCAGCCGCTGGTGTGGAGCGAGATCGACCGGCGCCTCGACGAGTTCGCGCCGCGGATCTACGCCCAGCGCTGGCCGAGCATCGCGCGGCGGCTCCTGATCGACGACAAGCGCTTCCGCTTCGTGGTCGTGCTGTGGGCCCGCCTGCGCGGCGTCGTGATCGGCCGCTCGGGCCTGGTCGAGGTCGCGGCGCGGATCGAGCCCAAGCGGCCGATGCTCTTCGTGCAGTGCCTCGTCGAGGGCGAGCACGGGCGGCAAGCGCTGCGCGCAGCCGCCGCGGACTCCAGCCAGGCCGCCCTGATCACGAGCCTGTTCGGCGCGGTCTAGCGCGCGGTAGAGCGCCCCGCCTGCCGATGCAGATCGAGCTCAAGGATCGCGGGGGAGGCGGGCGCTGCGTCTATTGCCGGGAGGACTTCGGCGGCGAGCAGGCCTGGACCTGCCCCGGCTGCGCGGCGCGGCTGCACGCCGAGTGCGCCGCGGAGCTGAGCACGTGTCCGAGCGTCGGCTGCGCTCGCCCGACGCCCTCGCGCAGCGCGGGGGGGATCCAGGTCTCGGTGAGCGCGCGAGAGGAGCTCCAGCCCGCCGGCACGTGGCGGGGGTTCCTGGTCGTGGCAGCGCTCCTCCTCCTGCCCGCCGGCTTGGGCGTCTTCGCCGCGGCGCGCAACGACCGGCGGGAGCGCGAGGCGCGCCGAGTCCAGCAGGAAGCCCTGGACCGCAGGGCGAGGCAGCTCGCGCTGCCGAGTGTGGCTCAGCTGCGACAGCTGGTGGGCGCCTCCTACCGCCCCATGCGCGATCGTGAGGAGGCCGCGCGGACCCTGATCCGCATGCAGCGGGCGGATCCTCAGCTCGGCGACCTCCGCACGCTCGTCGCGCTCGTGCACCTGGTGCGTCCTTCTGAGCTGGAGGCCATGCGCGCGGACCAGGAGGCCAGCGAAGCGATCCACGGGGAGGTCATGGAGCTCTTGTCGGCGCAGCCCCCGCAGATCAAGCGCCTCGTGTGGGCGCTGCACGCGAAGGACATCGGTCCGCTGGCAGCGCTCTGCCAGTCGGACGAGGGCCCGGGGAGGGCCGCGCGGGTCGGCTTGGTGTGGCTGGTCCAGTCCGAGCGCCGCGGCGAGACCCGCCTCGAGGACAGCGCGCGCGTGGAGCTGTGGAGCGCGCTCGCGGCCTGCTGTCGCCAGCTCACGCCTCGCCAGCGCGAGACCTTGGTCGGTGTCCTGGGCAGCGGGCTCGCAGGGTCCTGCGAGAGCGAGAGCGACGTGGCCCCCGCAGAGGTGGAGTGGGCCGAGCGCATCGGCGCCGCTCCTGAGGTGATTCGCTACCTGGTCGGGCAGACCCTCCACGCCCCCTTGTACGTGCAGGAGAACGCCCTCCGTCGCCTGGGCCACTTCAGCAAGGACAGCCGCGGAGCGGTGCGGGCAGCCCTCGACGACTTCAGCCGGGTCGGGGCGCCCCGAGTGCGGGGGCGCGCGGCCGAGCAGCGCGCGGCCCTCGCGGACTGAGGCCGAAATCAGTCCCCGGCGAGGGGGGTGACCCAGAGGAAGTCGGGGAGGACCAGCGCGGCGTGGCTGCCGTCCGGGGAGAGGCGCAGCAGGGGGTAGGGGTCCGGCTCGGAGTAGGCCTGGGCAGGCGGGCAGAGGGTTCGAGGAGGGCGCTCGTCGTTGTCGAACACCCGCAGCGCGGGACCCTCCAGCACGACCGCGACGACGACCTGGCCCGCGGGAGTGGCCGCGACCCGGCGCGCCTGTCCGCCCAGGTCTTCTCCCTCGAAGAGGACCTCGCGGCGGATCCCCTTGAAGGGGGTGAGGTGGAACACCTGCTGCAGAACGTTGCTCACGACGAGCAGCTCCTCGCCGCGCCAGCAGAGGCTGCGCGGGGTGGGGAAGTCGAGGCGCCGGTGGCGGACGGGCTTGCCCTCGTCGAACTGGAGGTAGTGCAGCCCGCCGATCGGCTGGCCGCCGTCGCTGAAGGCCAGCGCCACGTTCGAGCCGCCAGGCTGACCCTGGACCTCGCGGAAGTAGCGGCAGGTGCGCGGCAGCTCGAAGGTGTGCAGCTCGGCCCCGCTCGGGAGCTCGAGGACGAGGAGCCGGGTGGCGCGCGGCGCCTTGTCGGGTCCAGGCTGGGCCGCGACCAGGATCAGGCGATCCTCGCCCCAGGGAGCTGCACCCTCGACGACTTCGCCCTTACGCAGGGCGAGCGGCCAGGCCGCGGGCGGAGCGTCCGGGCGCAGGATCATGGGCGGGGTGTTGGTGCCTAGCCAGAGCAGGGCGGGGCCCACGCGCTGGATCAGCGCCAGCGGCGTGCCGCGTTTCCCGTAGTCGACGGCGGCGAGGCGGGTCACCTCGAGCTCACCCGCGGGGGAGGGGGTCCAGCGCTCGAGCACGCCGCGTCCCTCACGGTAGCTGGAGACGAGCAGCGTGCGCTCTCCCTCCCAGGCCACGGCGGGCAAGTCGCCGATCCGCTCGAGCAGGCTCCAGGGCGGCCGCGCGCGAGGCGCGGGCGTCGGCGGGGGCGGGGTGGCGCGCCGCGAGGCGAGGGTGGTGGGGTGCGGCGTGGGGTGGGGGGTGCGGGGTCTCTTCAATTGGGGATC
>CALDQK010000737.1 GCA_937911525.1 uncultured bacterium | reverse complement strand
TACGAGAAGCAGCGGCTCGAGAACGAGAAACGCCGCCAGGAGATGTACGAGGAGGCGCGCCGCCGCTCCGAGGAGCGCGCGGAGCGCTATCGCCAGGAGGCCGCCCAGCGCCGCGCGGCGTCGGACGAGCGCCGCGCGGCCTACGAGAAGCGCCGCGAGGAGGAGGAGCGCCGTCGCGAGGAGGAGCGCCGCCGCGAGGAGCGCCGCAAGCGCACGATCACGATCTACGGCGGGACCGGCCATGGCGGCGGGGTCGTGCAGCCCCACGACGACGACTGAGCGAGGACGGCGGAGCAAGGACCACGCCCACGGTCAGGGGCTGCGCTTTGGAGTAACCTTGAGGCGCGCTGGCCCCGCTCGGGGGCGCGCTGCGCCCACTGCGCTCCGCTCCACGCCTGGAGGACTCGTGAGGTTTCGTTCGCTGCTGCTCCTCGCCGCCCCGCTCGCGCTCTGCGCCTGCCCGGACTCGTCGACGACTCAGCCCACGCCGCCGCCGCCGCCGCCCCCGACCAGCACGCCGGGTGATGACGGGCCGGACCCCAAGCCCAGCGAGTCGGCGCAGCCCAAGCCGAGCGAATCGCCCCAGAACGAGCGGCGCACGCGGCGCACCTACGAGGCCAAGATCAAGCTGAGCGGGCCTGGACTGGCCCAGCAGTCGACCTACGAGATGGTCATGGTGCGTCAGCCCAAGGGGAAGGGCGAGCGGATCGCGCTCGAGGTCCCCGGCCAGGGCGGCCTCGAGCTCGGCCTCGACGAGCGCGGCGAGATCACGGTCATGAGCGACCCCGTCCTGGGCCTCGTGATGCAGACGATCATCGAGGCCAAGGGGCTCAAGCAGCGCAACGCGCCCCGCAACCTCTACCTGCCCGACGGCGGCTGGATCCGCCAGGAGCACAAGGTCGGCGAGGCCCCCGAGCCGCTCAAGTTCGGCGACAACGCCTGCATCGGGACCCAGGTCAAGGGCCGCTTCCAGGGGCAGCGCGCCAGCGGCGAGCCCTTCAAGGGTGAGATCCGCCAGTTCGAGCTCTGGCACGACCAGGAGACCTTCGAGCTGATCGCGCTGCGGGCCAAGTTCCGGATCATCCTGCGCGACCACGGGCCGCGCCAGTTCCTGATCAGCGTCCTGCCCAAGGCCGAGCCCGAGGGCGACCTGCCGACCCAGAAACCCTGGCTCGACGCGGCCCTCAGCGACCCTCTGGCGCGCGAGCTGGGCATGCCGCTGATCGGCTCCTTCCTCCAGGCCAGCGCCGTCGGCACCGCCGCCAAGGTCAACCCCGAGCTGTGGGGCAGCCAGGCCGTGTTCACGGCGAGCCTCGCGACGCTGGTGGCCAAGGTCCAGGCGCTGCCGGGCCAGCTCGAGTCGGGCAAGGTCGTCGAGCTGCGCGAGGAGCCGGCTCGGACCGTGATCACCTACTGGCCGACCCCGCGCGGGATCGGCCTCGACCTCGTCCCGACCGCCCTGACCGACGACGCCGACCGGATCGTCAAGATCGAGGGCAAGGGGCGCACGCGCGCGGTCTACGTCGACGCGGCCACCTACGGCTCGCTCAAGGAGGGGCAGCCCTTCGACGTCGGCAGCAACTCGGGCGTCGAGTCCCACAGCCGCGGGCCCGCCAGCCAGGAGGACGCGGACGCGCTGGCTGGGGCCGACGATCAGGGCAAGGCCGTGATCGAGCGCTAAGGGACTCTTCGTCCCTTAGATGGGCCTGCGAGGGGTCGGTTGGCGATTGGGGGGTGGAGGGTCGGCGCCGCCGACCCTCCCGCCCCCGGAAGCCCACACGCCTCCGCCTGCTCATCTAAGGGACTAAAAGTCCCTTAGAAGGCCTCGGCCTTCTGCTGGGGCTGGACCAGGCTCGCGGCGCGGCGCAGGCCCGCGGCCAGGATTCGGTCTTGGCCCTGGCGGTAGGGGAGCGGCAGCTGGCGGACGCGCACGTCGGGCTGGACGCCGATCCCCTCCAGGTAGACGCCGCCCGAGAGGCGACGGACGTCCATGATCGGCAAGCAGAGCACCGAGCCGTCGCTGAGCTCGAAGAACTGGCACGCGATGCAGGCGCCCTGGGTGCGCTCGCCCACGATCGGTC
>CALDQK010000736.1 GCA_937911525.1 uncultured bacterium | reverse complement strand
GCCCGAGGACGAGGCCGGCTTCGTGGGCAAGCGCGGCGCAGACCTCGACGACACCGCGCGCGCGGCCCTGGCCGCGATCGCCGACCACGGCCCCTGGACCCTGTCCGACCCTGCCGGCGGCGAGGCGCTCTTCGCCGAATACGCGCAGATGTTCGCGGACTACGGCTTGCCGGCCAGCCCGGAGGAGCTGCGCGGGCTGCTCGCCTGATCCCTGAGGCTTCTCGCTGCGCGCGCGCCTGAGATAGTCGCGCCCATGAAGGACTTGCTGCTCCCCTTGGGGATCCTCGGCGTGTGGCTGCTGCTGCAGCTCGTGATCCTGCCGGCGCTCGGCGTCCCGACCTGACTGCGGGGCTCTTGCTCTGCGGGTCCGCAGAGCGGCCAGGACCGCCCGAACCGCTTCTACCTGGACGAGGCCCCCTCCGCTGCGAGCGAAGAGAGCGCACACGAAGAAAGCGCCCCCGCGGTGAGCGAGGGCGCTTCGATCGGGTCCGACCGATAGGTCGTTCCTATCCGCCGATTCCGTAGGGGGCGACGGCTTCGCGCGCCTTGGCGGCAGCCTTGGTGTCCCCGTACTTCTTCTGCAGCAGCTTGAGGATCTTCATGATCTGCTGCGCCGGCTTGCGGTTGGCGGGGTGGTCGAGGTTGACCTGGCCGCCGTAGGCCTTGAACTGGCCCGTGAGGCTCTCGATCGCGGCCAGCATCTTGGCTGCCTTGAGCTCGTTCTTGAAGTCCTTGTCCTTCTTGAGCTCCTTGATCCGCGCCGCGGCCTTGTCCCCGATCTCGTGGCCCTTGTAGAGGCTCGCGATCTCGGCGTAGCCCGTGAGCGCGTTGAGGGCGTCCTCACTCTCGGCCTCCTGCGCGTTGGCCAGCAGGCTCAGGCCGTAGTTGCGCAGGCGATCGGCGAGGTAGGTCGCCTCCAGCCCTTGCTTGCCCTCGGCCTTGGAGAGCTTGTCGAGCGACTCGAGCGCCTTGCCATAGCCGCGGGGCGAGCGCAGGCCCGCCGCGATCTTTTGGACCTCGGCGTCCTCGAGGGTCTTGCCGCCGGTGATCCAAGGCGGGGCCTTGGCCATCAGCTCGTCGACCTTCTTGTAGAGCTCGTTGGGGTGGCCCTCGGCCACGCACTTCCCCGTCCAGTCGAAGAGGAACGCGTGCGGAATGCCGCTCGACGTGTCACCGGGGACGTTTCCGCCCTGGGTGATCGTGTAGTTGATCTTCTGGGAGCGCGCGAGGCTCATGACCTTCGTCTTGAGGTCAGCCCCTTGCCGGTGCTGACCGATCAGCACGAACCCAAGCTTCTCGTATTTCTTCTGCACCTGAACCAGGTGCGGTACCGCAGAGCGGCACGGGCCTCAGTTGAAGCCCCACTGTTCGAGCATCACGACCCGACCCTTGAGGTCGTCCGGACTGTATTTCGGCCCAAACCAGTGCTCGCCCAGGTTGACCTGGTCGAGCGGGGCGACTTCGGCGGCGGCGACGCTGCCCAGTGCGAGCAACAAGCCGAGCGCCATGGCTCCGATTCTCATACGCTTCTCCTTCCGTGTACCTGACCGAGACAGCTTAACCACTGGGCGTGACTGAGCCCACCAGGGCACGCAGACAACGTGCAGCGCGCTGCGGATCGCCGCCTTCGCAGGCCCGGAGGGCTGCCGCGACCAACCCCGCCTGGCGGGTCGTAAAGACCACGGGGCCGAGGGGATCGATCGCCCCGACCAGGGCCGCTCGCGCTCGCTCGGCCAGGACCCCGAGCCCCGCGCGCTCGAGCGCAGACACCGAGAGCGCCTCGAGCTCTGCCGGAGGCGGGG
>CALDQK010000735.1 GCA_937911525.1 uncultured bacterium | reverse complement strand
GCTGGCGCGCGGTCGGAACGGAGCCCGCCAAGAGGGGGGGTCTGGGGGGGCGCAGCCCCCCCAGAAGACACCGTAGCGCTGCGCTCCAAGGACCCCCTCGAGCGGACCATGAACCTCTCGCGCGCAGCACTACGAGCCGTCCCAGAGCTCTTGCTCGTAGCCGTCGGCCTCGACCACGGCGGCGGCGGCGTAGGACTCGTCGTCGTAGTCGTCCTCCCAGGGGGTCTCCCAGGTGTAGTCGGGATACTCCTCGTAGAACTCCTCGACCTCGGGGCTGAAGCGGTTCCTGACCCGGCCCTCGCCCATCAGGTCCCACCACAGGAAGCGGTCCTCGAAGGAGCCGTATTCGTAGCGCTCGAAGTCGCGGATCGCGGCGAAGGAGCGCTCGTAGGACTTCCAGAACTTGGCGTACTTGGGCCGGCGGTCCTTGAAGGTCCGCTGGAACTCGTCCTCGCTGAAGCGCGTGTGCGCCTTCTTGGGGCGGCGGTACTTGATCGACTTGCGCTCCAGCTTCGCGATCTGGCGCGCGATCCCCTCGCCGAAGGGCTCGAGCTGGTTCTCGCGCAGCTCCTGCAGGTATTGGAGCTGCTTGCCGATCCCGGCCCAGCGCTTGGCCGCCAGCTCGTGCTCCGCCCCCGCGGCCAGGCCGCTGAAGGCCGAGGGCCCGCTGCGGGCCAGGCTGGCCTTGAGGGTGTCGCGCACGTAGTGGCCGACCTCGGCCTCGACCCCGAGCAGGCGCTGGCTGAGCTCGAAGTGGTCGCGCTGGACGCGCCTCATGAGCGCCACCCGCTCGTCGAGCTGCTCGACCTCGGCCTCGAGGCGAGCCACCTCGTTGACGTGGTAGCGGTACTCCTCCAGCCAGGGACCCCACTCTTCGTGATCCGGGTAGCCCTCGAGGATCTCGTCGCCCGCCTTCCAGTCCGAGTAGTAGGACATGCGCCACCAGGCCACGTCGTAGGCCTCGGTCCCGTAGCCGTTGTCGAGCAAAGTCTCGAGCCGCTCGTGCGTGGCGCGACGCACGAAGCGCTTGCTCGGGCGGAGGGCCTCCTGCTGCTCCTCGAGGGCGGCCTCGAGCTGGGCCAGCTCCTTGTCGATCAGGGGCCACACCTCGCCCTGCTCGAGCTCGTCGAGCTCGCGCTGGAGCTCACCCTTCTTGGCGGTGATCGCGCCGAAGGGGTCGAAGCCGACCAGCTCCTGGCAGCCGATCTGCTTCGCCGCCGCGTCGACGCAGCTCGCGTTGAGCACCCCCTCGCTGAGCAGCCCGTCGAGGACCGACTCGAGCTGGTCGGGCAGCGCGTCGTCGAAGCGCCGCTCGAGGGCGCGGTGCTCGCTGTAGGCCTCGTCGAAGCGCCGCCGCTGCTCGCGCAGGACCGCGAGCGCGTCGTCGGCCGCGCGCAGCCACTCCCACACGCCCTTGCTCACTGCGCGCCGCCCTTCATTCGCTCGACCGCGAGCAGGAAGCGCTCGGCCGCGAGCGAGAGCCCGCGCGCGTCGACCTCCATTTCGTCGATCAGGAACAGGAAGAGCTCGCCCTTGCGCATCCGCGCCTCGAGGGCGCCCACGACCTCGGGGGTGAACTCCTCGCGGTCGCCGGCCGCGGTCGTCAGGTATTCATAGCCGACGCGCGCCTCGGGGTCGTAGCCGTCGAGCACGACCTCGACGCCCTCCTCCTGGAAGGCCACGTGCTCCTGGATCGCGTAGCCCGCCTCGCTGAAGCGGACCTTGAGCAGAGCGCAGCCCTCGGCCTCGGTCAGGCGAGCGCGGCGAACGGGCGGGTCGTTGGACATGGATTCCCCCTCGACGCCCTGGACCGTAGGGCGCCCCCCAGGGGACATCAAGGCGGCTCAGGCCATTGATCTACGCGCTCGCCTCAGCCGGGGAAGCGCGCCGCGCACCAGGCCGAGACGCCCTCGATCAGCGCCGCGAAGGAGGGCGCCACGTAGATCTGGGGCTGGTAGTCGGTCGGGTCGTAGTCGGTCCGGGCCATGCGCTCGAGGTCGAAGGGCAAGAGCTCGGCCTCGCTGCGGAAGCGCGCCAGCTCGCCGCTCGAGCTGAGCAGGCCCGCGCCGAAGGCCTTGACCTCGCCCGCCTCCTCGACCGCGCCGAACTCGAGCGTGTACCAGTAGACGCGCTCGAGCTCGGCGACCCCGGCCTCGTCGGCGACCAGCGCCGCCTGGCCGAGGCGCTCGCTCAAGGCCGCGACCTCCTCGTCGAGGAGGGTCGCGGCGTGCCCGATCAGCTCGTGGACCACGTCGGGCTCGGGCGTGTAGAGCGGGGCGCTGGCGTGGCGGATGTACTGGGTCGAGAGGAAGATCCGGCTGCCGAGGTGCCCCAGGAAGGTCTTGGCCGTGACCAGCCCCGCGACGGGCAGCATCCGAAAGCCGGTGGCCGCGCTCAGGCGCGGGTTCAGCTCGTGCAGCTGCGGGATCCGCTCCTCGGGCAGCTCCAGGCGCGCGGTCGCGTCCAGGTAGGCCTGGCAGGCGCGCTCGAGGTGCTGCGGGCGAAGGACCTCCTGCACGCGGCGCCACACGGCGTGCTCGTCGGGGGAATACTCCGCGGCCGGCACCGGCCCGCCGCGGTAGTCGAGCGCGATCCGCGCGATCGCGTTGCGGCGGGCCCGATACTCGGCGTCGCGGAAGCCGGGGTGGTCCTGATCGAGGGCGACCAGGTCGTCGGCGGGATGCTCGGGGACCAACCTCATGGCCCCCAAGCATACGGGGCGCCTAGCGGAGCCCGTGCGGCCGCAGCACGATCACCGTGCTCTGCTCGGCGCGCTTGTCCTCGCCCTTCCCGGAGGCCTCCTCGCGGGCCGCCGAGAGCAGCAGCCCGTCGCCGCTGCCCAGCCGGGTCGAGGTCCGGGTCGCCGTCAGCTTCAGGCGCGGCACGTCGATCGAGCCGTAGGGCGTCGCGCGGCGGGACGACTCGATCAGCTGCGAGCGAGTGCAGCGCAGGTCGAGCATTACCCCGCGCTCGAGGGGGGTGCTGCGAACCTCCAGGGCCACCCCGGTGCGCAGGACCTCGATCAGGGGCTTGCTGACGGTCTCGACCACGCTGCCGGTGCCGCCCGAGCTGCGCTCGAAGCTGGCCACGTAGCTGCGCTCCAGCCCGCGGTGGAAGTAGACCGTCTGCTCGCCGGCGCTGCTCAGGAGCGCGCCGTCGATCAGCTTGGCCTTGCCCGCCGCGACCGCGGCGTCGAGGCGCGTCAGGATCTGGGGCGGGAGCACGCCGTCGGCGCGCAGGCTGGCCTGCTCGAGGGCCTCCTGCAGCTCGCGCGGCAGGCTGTAGACGCCGACCTCGAGCTGCAGCCGGCGCTGGCGGTCCGCGTGCAGGCCGTCGAGGACCTTGCGGGCCAGGGCGTGGTTGGCGGCGCTGGTGCGCAGCTGGAGGAAGCCGTTGTGGATCTGCAGCTCGGCGGGGTGCGCGCGGAGGAAGCTGGCCGAGACCAGCTCCACGATCTGGTCGGGGTCGAGGGGGCCGGCAGGCTCCTCGCTCTCCTCGAAGCTGAAGGCGCCGCCCGCCGCGCCCTTCCCACCCGCCGCGGTCTGCATGCCTGCGTCGGGGGTCGGGAGGGCCATGGAGGGCGCGAGGCGATCCACGCTCGCCTTGAGGAGCGTGCGCAGGTCGTATTCGACCCACACCTGCTTGGGAGCGGCGACCTCGTCGAGCTCCTGCAGGGCGCCCTCGACCTGCTCGAGCAGCTTCTCGAGGCGGGCGATCTCCTGGGCGCGGGTCTCCTGGGCGTGGGCCGGAGCCCCACCCAGCAGGGCGCAGCTCAGCAGGGCGAGGGCGGGCAGGAGGGAGGTGTTTCGCGGGGTCATGCTTAGCGCCGGTTCTGGCTGAGGGTTGCGCGGGCGTAGACGATCAGGCCCTCGCTCTCGCCGGCGGCGAAGCTGCCGGCGCCGAGGGCGCCTCGACCGAGGGGGGAGAGCAAGGTGGCCGCGGTGCGGGTCAGGGCCAGGCTCGGCAGCTCGAGCTCGACGCCGGCCAGCTTGCGGACCTCGGTCCCGGCCAGCTTGGCCTGGGTCAGGGCCAGGTCGAGCTGCACCTGCCCGCGGCTGCGGTCGATCATGCCGCGCAGCTCGAGGACCAGCCCCTCGTTGACGTTGCGGACGACGGGGTTCAGCACGGGGACGACCCCGGTCTGGTTGACGTCGAGGTCGCCGACCAGCGCGCGGCTGCCGCCCTGGCGGACGACGACCTGCTGGCCGTCGCGGGCCACGATCCGCTGGCGACCGACGAGGGTCACCTCCTTGGCGGCGACCGCCCGGGCCAAGGCCTGCTCGTCCTCGTCCCGCAGGGCCTGGGCGTGCGGGGCCAGGCGGGCGAACACCGCGCGGGGCATGCGGTAGAAGCGCAGGTCGACCAGGAGCTGGCCGCGGCGGGCGCCGCGCAGGCGCTCGAGCAGGCCGCGGATCCGCGCGTGGTCGGCGGCGGGCTTGCGCACGACCAGGCGGTTGCTGCTGAACTCGACGCTGCCGCGCTCGGACTCGTCGCCCAGCTCGGCCTCGATCAGCTCGATCAGGCGGTCCGCCTCGAGCACGGGCTGGTTGTTGTCGTCGCTGAAGTCGCTGACCTCGCCCGAGCCCATGGTCAGGCCCACGGTCGGGGCGACGTGGTCGGGGGCCGGCACCAGCAGGTCGGCGACCTTGTAGATCGCCAGCTGGAGCCGCTCGCGGCGCTGGGGCTGCGCGGGCTCCGGCTCCTCGCGGCCCCGCAGGGGGTCGAGCTGCGCCAGGCGGCGCTGGATCGCGGCGCGGAAGGAGAGCAGCTCCAGGCGGGCCTGGCGCCGACTCAGGCGCCGCTCGCGCCGCGGGCGGAGCGGTCCGGCCAGGCGCTGGCGCGCCAGCGCCCGATCGCTGTCCCGGGTGGGCGGGGGCTGGTAGCCGCGCCCGTAGGCCTCGATCGCGCGCAGAGCCTGATCGGCGCGCTCGCGGGCGGCGGCCTCGGCGCGCTCGACCTC
>CALDQK010000734.1 GCA_937911525.1 uncultured bacterium | reverse complement strand
CGCGAGGGAGCGCTCGGGCTAGAATCACTTCCGTGGAGATCTTCAAGGAGTTCCGCATCGAGGCCGCGCACCGGCTCCCGAACGTGCCCGAGGGCCACAAGTGTGCCCGTCTGCACGGTCACTCCTTTCGAATCGAGGTCCACGTCCAGGGCGACCTCGACCCCCAGCTGGGCTGGGTCCTCGACTTCGCGGACCTCAAGCAGGCCTTCGCGCCCCTCTACGAGCAACTCGACCACCACTACCTGAACGAGGTCGAGGGGCTAGCCAACCCCACCAGCGAGAACCTCGCCCGTTGGGTGTGGGATCGCCTGATCGACCGTCTCCCCCAGCTCAGCCAGGTCGTGGTCCGTGAGACCTGCACCAGCGGCTGCGTGTATCGGGGGCCCGACAGCGGAGACGCACCATGAGCGGAATGACCGCGCTCGGATTCTTGCTCCTCGCCTGCGGCGTGCCCTGCACCGCCCTCGGCGTCGTGCTCAACAAGCAGCCCGCCGAGAAGAAGAAGGGCAGCAAGAAGAGCAAGGGCAAGAAGGGCAAGAAGAGCCAGAAGAACAAGCAGCAGGACGCGCCCAAGCAGGGCGAGCACGGCTCCTTGATCTACGGCGGGGTCGTGATCGCGATCATCGGCATAGGCCTGATGGTCGCCGATCAGCTCAAGTAGCTTCCCCGCCCTCCAGCTCGTCGTCCTCGTCGAATTCGTCCTCGTCGAACTCCTCGTCGAACTCCTCGTCGAGCTCGCCGAGGAGCTGCCTGGGGTCCAGCGCGCTGCTCGCCAGCCACTCCTGCACGAGGGTCGAGAGCTGCGAG
Source organism: uncultured bacterium (assembly GCA_937911525.1). Classification (GTDB taxonomy): domain Bacteria; phylum Planctomycetota; class J058; order J058; family J058; genus NORP233. Next base: position 3,087 of record CALDQK010000734.1, on the reverse strand, counting down.
ATCAGCTCGATCGCCTCGAGCTGGGCCGGGACCCAGGCCGTGCTCTTCTCCTCGTGGTGGAGGACCTGGCCGAAGGCCAGGACCATGCGGGGCAGGTGCTGGGCGCGGCTGAGGACCCGCAGGATCTCGTCGGGGTCGGCGCTGCTGAAGTCCAGGTCAGCCAGGGTGTCGAGGTGGACCGCCGCGCCGCGGAGGACCTGCCCGGCGCGGCCCACGATCCCCCTCAGCTCGGCCTCGGGGGTGTCCTCCTCCACGCGCTCGATCAGGGCCCGCATGCCCTCTACGAAGGCGTCGCGGGTCGCGTGCAGCTGCTCCAGGTCCGACATTCACCCGAGTCTAGCTGGAGCGTCTGCGCGCCGGGAGGTCAGGCGAAGCGTGTCAGGGTTTGTGGGACGTGGAATGAGGCAGGTGAGTGGTACATACTCGTCTCCCTGCGTGTCTCGCAGGACAGGGGGATAGTCCGGTGTCCGAGCCCAAGCTGCAGCTCAAGATCGACCTCCGCAGCGGGAAGATCGAACCCGAACTCCCCGCCGAGGGCGCGCGCGACGCGACGACCTTGGCGGTAATGGACGAGATCAACGCCGAGCTGCCCGAGCTCGAGGCCAAGGTCGGGCTCGAGCCGCGGCCCGTGCTCCTGCGGGCCTATGTGCTCAAGGAGGTCCTCGAGGCGCACCCGCGCAACTGGATCAACGACCGCAGCAAGCGGCGCGAGTGGAACGAGACCGAGGAGCGGGTCGGCAAGCTCAAGGCCGCCGCGATCGAGGCCATGCCCGAGGGCGAGGGCGACTGGGTGTGGGGCGAGCTCCCCTACGTGCGCGAGACGCTGACCCTCCTGCACAACAAGCAGAAGGCCGAGAACGAGGTCAACCACCTCATCCTGACCCCGCTGGGCAACCTCGAGCACGCCGAGATCAACTACAAGCGCATGGGCGCCGACGACCTGGCGCGCGTCTGCCAGGAGGTCAGCGAGGTCCTGCGCCGGACCGCCGAGCTCGACGACGAGGTGCTCAGCTGGGGGCCCAAGAACCGCGGCGCGCTCCTGCACGGGCGTGAGCTGGTCGAGATCCCGGCTGGCATGCTGCCTACCACCGGAGCCGCCTACGGCGGCTTCGCGGCGGGGGTGGTCCTGATCGCCATCGGCGGCGCCCTCCTGGCCGGCGTCGTGCCGGGGGTCCCCAAGGCCGCCGGGTTGGTGGGCCTGATCGGCCTCGGCCCGATCGCGTGGGGCGTCGGCCAGCTCAAGCAGGCGGGCGCGCGCAGGGCGGCGATCCCCGAGGAGTTCAGCGAGCTCTCGGGCAAGTTCCGCGAGCGGCTCTACCTGATCTGCGCCCTGCGGGAGCTGCAGGTGTTCCGCTCCAGATACTCCAAGGCCTTCGAGGCCTTCCGGACCCACCTCACCCGCGAAGGCGGCCAGCCGCGCTGGAAGAAGGCCAAGTTCGACGGTCGCGACATCACCGAGCTCTTCGCGACGGAGAGCTGGGACCCGCGCGCCACCGTCGAGATGTGGCTGGCGGAGAAGGTCAAGGAGGAGTTCCGCCTCGAGAGCACCAAGCTCGCCGGGCCCGAAGACCTCGACGCCGAGGCCTGGGGCGTGATCCAGCAGGCCTTCGAGCTCGAGTCGATCGACACCGGCCACGTGACCGAGGCCCAGCTGCTCGACTCGGTCAGCAACCTGCTCTTCAGCCGCCGCGGCGAGGACACCAAGGCCGAGCGCCAGCGCGTGTTCGCCCAGGTCAAGCAGGCCTGGGAGGCCAGCGAGCTCAAGGAGCGCGGCGGCAACGACTGACGCCGGCGAGCTGAGCCCCGAGCAGGGCGAGGCGATCGCGCTGGTCGCCCACGCCGACCGCGTGAATCGCTTGCGGGAGGAGCTCCTGGGCGACCCGGGCGCGACCTGGGCCCAGGAGAGTCAGCTCCTGGTCGCGGTGCAGACCTTCGAGCGCGCCGACATGGCCCTCCGCCTGGCCGAGGGAGGCCAGCTCGAGCTGGCCCGCGAGGTGGCGGAGGTCGCCATGGCCGAAGCGGCGGTCGCGGGGCGCGAGGGCGCGTGGGTGGCTTTCCTGCAGGCTCTGGAGGCCGAGCTCGAGCTGAAGCAGCTGCTGGAGCGCGAGCGCAGCCCCGCCGAGCATGAGCGCTTCGAGGCGCTGCTCGCGCAGCGGGTCGCGCGCGCCCAGGAGCTGGCGAGCGCGCGGGGGGCGCGCCTGGCTGCGGGGTGGCGCTCGCTGGCGCTCAGGATCGGGATCTTGCTCCTGATCGCGATCGTGCTGGGACTGGTGATCACCAAGGGAGGCCGCGGGTGAGTGAGCTCGAGACTGCCTACGAGGCCCTGCGGCGGGCGGCGCTCGCCTACCCCGAGACGGCCGAGGAGAGCCCCTGGGGCGAGCGCGTCGCCAAGGTCAACCGCAAGGTGTTCGTGTTCTACGGCCTGAGCGCCAAGGCCTTCAGCTGCACCTTCAAGCTGCCCGAGACCGGGCAAATGGCCCTCGGACTGCCCTTCGTGGAGCCGACGGGCTACGGCCTGGGCAAGAGCGGCTGGGTCACGGCGCGCTTCGCTCCGGGCGAAGACGTCCCCGCGGAGCTGCTGCTGGAGTGGCTGGAGGAGTCCTTCCGGGCGGTGGCTCCCAAGCGCGCGATCAAGGCTTGGGAGGCAGGGGAGCAGGCCGCGCCCGCCGCGCGCCCGACCGCCAGGGGGGCGGTCGTGCTCGTCTGCGACGACGCGCTGCGGGCCGAGCGCGGTCTCGCGGAGCTGCGCGCCCGCGGGCTGAAGGCCAAGACCCTCGATATCGAGGGCGCCCAGGCGCGGCCGCCGCGGAGCGGGCTGGTCGTGGTGGACCTGGGGCGCCTCGCCCCGGCCGGGCGCGAAGTGGCCCTCGACGCCGTGGAGCGGGGCCTCGAGGTGGCCTTCGTGGGGGTGCGCGACGCGCGGGCCGAGCGGACCGCCATGCGGGAGGTGCCGGGGGCGCGGGCGTTCTTGCGCGGCGCGCCGGGGGAAGCCGGCGTCGTCGACGGCGTCGTGGGGCTCTTCGGAGGCGCCCCGAAGAAGAAGGCGGCGAAGAAGAAGGCGGCGAAGAAGAAGGCGGCGAAGAAGAA
>CALDQK010000733.1 GCA_937911525.1 uncultured bacterium | reverse complement strand
GGGCGGCCTCTTCCGCTACCGGCTCGGCGACGAGGTCGAGGTGCTCGGCCGCTACGCGCGCGCCCCCCTGGTGCGCTTCGTCGGCCGCAGCGACGGCGTGAGCGACCTGGCGGGAGAGAAGCTCTCGCCGGGGCGCCTCGACGAGGCCATCGCGCGCTGCCTGCAGGGACCTGCCCCCGCCTTGGCCTTCCTGGCGCCGCGCCCCGACCGCCCCGGCTACCGGCTCTACGTCGAGCTGCCCGAGGCCGAGGCCGCCGCCCTCGCCGCGCGCCTCGAGCTCGAGCTGCGGGAGGGACACCACTACGCGCTCTGCCGCCGCCTCGAGCAGCTCGCCCCGCTGGAAGCCCGCAGCGTGCGCGAAGGCTGGCGGCGCTACGAGCAGGCGCTGATCGCGCGCGGCGTCAAGGCAGGGGACGTCAAGCCGAGCTCGCTCCGCCGCGAGAGCTGGTGGGACGAGGTCTTCCCCTGATCAGCTGATCAGCGAGACCAAGGCCGCGATCAGGCCCACGATCACCAGCACCGTGGCCACCAGGGCGGCGACCAGCTTGCCTCGTCCGGCGCTGGCCGGCTCGCTGCCCGACCCCGGGCGCTTGCCCTTGCTGCCCTTCCCCCCGCGCGAGCGGCGCACGATCGCCGACCCCGAGGTCAGCTCGAGGGGCGGCCAGGGCCCGATCCGCGCGTCGGCCTCGGGCTCCAGGCCGCGCTCGAGCCGGGCCAGGTCGTCGAGCAGCTCGTCCATGTCGGCGTAGCGCTCGTCGCGGTCCTTGGCGAGCATCTTGCCGAGGACGGCCCGCACCCCCGGCTGGATCTCGGGCAGGTGCAGCTCGGGCGGCTTGAGCTTGTCGTGCGCCTTGGCCGAGAGGATGTCGAGGGCCGAGAAGCCGCGGAAGGGCTGCACTCCCGTCAGCAGGTAGTAGAAGGTCACGCCCAGCGAGTAGAGGTCGACCCGCCCGTCGATCTGCTTGACCCGGCCGATCTCGGGCGCCATGTAGAGCGGCGTCCCGATCATGGCGCCGTCCGCGGTCAGCTTGAGCTCCGAGTTGAGGTCCTTGGCAAGGCCGAAGTCGGTGACCTTCACCACGCCGCCGCTCGTGACCAGGATGTTCTCGGCCTTCACATCGCGGTGGATCACCCCCGCCTGGTGGGCCGCCCGCAGGCCCTTGGCGATCTGGCTGACGACGTCGAGGGCCTCCGGCACGCTGTGCTTGCCCTTCGCCAGGATCCGCTCCTCGAGGTTCTGGCCCTCGATGTACTGCATCACGATGAAGTTCAGCCCGCGCTCGGTCGTGCCCACGTCCTTGATCGCGACCACGTTCGAGTGCTCGAGCCGGGCCGACGCGCGCGCCTCGCGGAAGAAGCGCTCGACCGTGCGCGGGTTGCTGGCCGCCTCGGGCGGGAGCAGCTTGACCACGACGTCGATGTGGAGGGCCTCGTGGCTGGCCAGATAGACCGCGCCCATGGCGCCGGCGCCGATCTTGGCCTTGAGCGTGCACCCGCCGATCACGCTCCCCAGCAGGGGGTCGTGGTCGGGCGAGGGGTCGCCCGCTCCCGGCAGGTCGAGGCGGGTCGTCTGGCGCGCAGAGGACGAGGCGGCGGGGGCAGCGAACTCCGCCAACCCCCCAGTCGACGCATATCCATGCGCCCCCGCCGCCACCCCTCCGTCGAAGGTGCTCATGGGCGCCGCGCTCGCGCTGGTCGCCTGGCTCTGAATCGTCTGGATCCGCTCCTGGTAGGCCAGGATCTCCTCGACCTGCTCCCGCGTCAGGATCCGCTTCTCGAGCAGGATCTCGCCCAGGTGCAGGTGCGGGGCCTGCGTCTGCTGGTAGTGCAGCGCCCGGTTGAGCAGGTCCCGGCTGATCAGGCGCCAGTTGAGCGCGACCTTGCCGAAGAGCAGCGCGGCGCGCGCCTGGTCGGCCTCGCTCGGGACCGCGGCCCCCAGCCGCTGGCGCGGCTTGCGCCAGCGCGGCGCCTGGACCGGCGTCGGGATCCGCGGCGCGGCCGCGTCGGCCGCGTCCTTGGCGATCGCGGCCTCGATCGCGCTCCAGGCCTCGGGCGGAGGAGGCGCGCTGCCGGCGCCGACGCGGTCGAAGAGCGTTCGCATTTGCTGAGCCTCCTGCTCGAGGTGTGGGTGCTGGGCGAGGTAGGCCTGGACCTGGCTGCGCTCCTCCGGCGGGAGCACGTCGCTGACGTAGGCGGCCAGGAGCTCACGGACGCGCGCGTCGTTCATGACGCACCTCCCGGGAGCAAGCCGCGCTCGCGCAGGCGACGCACCAAGGTCTCGACCGCTGCGCGCATCCGGTATTGGGCCGTGCGCTCGGAGCAGCCGATCGTGCTCGCGATCTCGCGGTAGGTCAGCCCCTCGACCTGCTTGAGCACGAACACGGCGCGCTCACCCGGCGGCAGCGAGGCCACCGCCTCGCTCAGCAGCTGATCCTGCTCGTTGAGCAGCGCGGCCTGAAAGGGGCCCTCGTGATTCGCGGGCTCCCGCTCGAGGGGGCTCGCTTGCCGCACGCCCTCGCGGCGCAGGGCGTCGAGGCCGACGTTGCGCGCCACACCCAAGACCCAGGAGCGAAAGCTCCGCTCCTGGTCGTAGCGGTCCAGGTTGCGATACACGCGCAAGAAGGTCTCCTGCAGGCAGTCGCGGGCCCGCGCCTCGTCGTCGAGGAGCAAGCGGAGGTAGTGGAATGCAGGACCGCTGTGCCGATCGTAGAGCGCGCGAAAGGACTCCTGCAGCTCGGCCCGATTGGTCCGGCAGCGCGTCACGAGCTCTTGATCGGGTAGGTCCTGGGTCACCGAACACGTCGCGCGCCGTTAGCGCGCCCCCTTCCTCGGTCTTGGTTCGCGTGACCCCCGCAGACACCGCAAGGGAATCTGAGCGGGGGCCACAAGTCCAGCGTACACGGGGCGGGCGACCGAGGTTAGGGCGACTGGTAGACCTCCAGGACCTGGGCTTCCTGGGCTCCGGGGAACTCGAGCTTGTCGAGCAGGCGCTCCACGACCTGGACGGGGACCGGCCGCTTCCGAGCCGCGTTGCGGGCCCGTAGCTCGCTCAGGCTGGGCGGCTCGACCCACACCAGCCGGACCCGAAACGAGTAGTCGGTGCAGAGCCCGATGACCTGCCGACGCAGGCTGCGGGTGAGGTTGGTGCCGTCCCACACGAAGGGCTGGCCCGCGCGGAGGTAGACCCGGGCCTGCTCCCGAGCGGCCGCGACGACCTTGCCCTGGTTCTTGCTGGGGTCGACCCCCAACTCCGCGCGCAAGGCGTCCAGCGCGATCACGGGCCAGTCGCCGGCGTGCTCGCGCGCCCAGCTGCTCTTGCCCGCCGCCGGCAGCCCGCAGAGCACGACCGCCTCCCCGCGCGAGTCGTCGTAGCCGGGCGCCAGCCGGCTGCGCTCGGTCGATCGGAAATAGAGGAAGCGGGCCTGCTGCGAAGGGAAGGCGTAGGGCGCGTCCAGACAGCCCAGCTCCTCGGCCCAAGCCACGAAGAGCTCGATCCGCTCGAGGATCTGCGCTTGATCCGCGCAGATCCGGCCGCGCGCGTCGGCCTCGGCCAGGATCGCCAGCCACGAGAGCGGGGCGCCGAGGGAGGCCCGGAGCAGGTCGCGCTCGCCCCGCTCCCGCTCGATCGCGACGAAGGGCAGCAGGTGGTGCTCGACGAGGGCGGAGATCCGCTCGCGAGCCTGCCAGTCGGCGCCCAGCTCCCAGAGGATCCGCCGCGCCCGGCGCGCGCCCTTCTTGGCGTGCCCCTTGGAGGACACGTGGCCATCGGGCAGGACCTCGGTCACGTCGGGCTTGGCCACGTCGTGGAGCAGGGCCGCCGCGAAGAGCTCCGCCCGCGCGGCGGGCTCGAGCGCTCGCCACGCGGGCAGCTCGGCCAGGGCCGCGATCACCATTCGCGTGTGGCGACCGACGTCCCCCTCGGCGTGGAACACGGCGTCCTGCGGGCACTCGTCGAGGCGCGCCAGCCAGGGGTAGCGCTCCCAGAGGGCAGCTGGATCGGGGCTCCAGGCTGGGGGCTGCGGCACGGGCTCGAGCAGAGCGCTCACGAGAAGAGCTCCACGTCCGGGGCCAGCTCGTTGGGCAGGATCGGCCGATCCGCCCAGTGGCTCCCCGAGTCCAGCACGGCGGTCAGGAAGCTCTTGCGGACGAACTTGTAGCGCCCACGCACCACGCCCTCTTCCTCCCACTTGAGGTAGAGCCCCTCGGCGAGGTCGCTCCCGTCGGTCTCGTGGACGACCCGCTCGACGTCGAGCCCCCGCTCGCTGGCCGCTCCCCGCAATCGCTCGCGCCACCCCTGCGACTTGTAGAGCGAGGGTGCGATCCGGGCGCGCAGCTCCTCGGCCGAGGCCGCCGGGGCGGTCGCGAGCACCGGGACCGCGACCAGCGGCAGCCCCTCGAGCAGCGCCCGCTGAGCCG
>CALDQK010000732.1 GCA_937911525.1 uncultured bacterium | reverse complement strand
TCGTCCACCGAGCGTTGAAGGCGCTCCGGCTCGACCGCGCGGCCGACCTGACCGACGTGGGGAAGATCGACATGAAGCTCAAGGCGCTGGGCAAGCCTGACGCGACGCTGCGCCGCCGCTACCAGGATCCGCTCAAGCAGTTCAGCGCGTGGCTCGCGGAGAACGGCCGGTACCTGGAGCGCGACCCCCTCCTCGTCTGGAAGACGATCAGCTACGAGGCCGAAGACAAGCACCGCGCCTTCGGCCCCGACGAGTTCGCGCGGGCCATGACCGCGGCTGACTGGCTCGACCGGCTCCACGACCGGGAGCAGCCGCTCCGCCCCGTGTTCACCCTGCTGCTCATCACCGCCCCCCGGATCGCCGCCTTCGCATCGCGAAACGTCGAGCACTACCTCGCCGATGACCCGCGGATCGACTACGGCGAGGGCCGGGGCAAGAAGGGCCGGGGCCAGGGCAAGCTGGACCCGAAGACCGACGCCGAGCTACGCGCCTACCTCGGTGACCGGACCGAGGGGCCGCTCGCCGTGAGCCCGCGGGGCAACCGCATCGACAAGCGCAACATGCTCCGCTGGTGGCGGGAGGCGTTCAGCCTCGGCCTCGTCTGGGAGCTGTGGCCCGAGGACGTGTGGGACGTCGACCTCGCCCACCTGGTGAACCAGACCCTGCTCGCCGGCTCGGTGCGGATCCGCGCCTCGGGGAACCCCACACTCCTCCGGGACGACACGAGGAAGGCGCGCAAGAAGCTCCGGGGGCGGGTGGCCGGGATCGCCGAGGAGCTGCGCGAGGATTGGGAGGAGCGGATGGACCGGGTCACCCTGCACGCATTCCGCCACACCCACGAGACCTGGGCGCGCGCGCTCGGCGTGGACCAGGTGCTCATCAACCTCCAGGTCGGCTGGCGTGTCTCTGGCCGCGCCAACGACGGCTTCGACGTGATGCGGATCGCGAGCACGACCGGATTGTCCCGCTACCTCGACGCGAAGTCGAAGCTCCTCGACGCCCGCAAGTCGGCGGTCACTGTGCGTCAGCTGTTGGACGAGGCGCAGGAGCGTATCGACTGCGAACTGCTGAACAGTGCCCGGAGCGCGTAGTTCTCTCAGGAGGTGCCTCGCGAAAGTTGGACCGCGTAACTCGTTTGATTGCGGACGCATGTGCACGGCCTGAGCGAGGTCGGTAGGGTGCGAGAGCGGAGGCGAACATGGGAGAGGCGCGACGTCGAAGAGAGGCTGCGGATAGGCAAAGGCTCGCTCGCGCGAGACTCGCTAGGCGTGTAGGTATCCCTGCGTTCGTCGCTCTCCTAGCGGTGGGCGCCGTCGCAACGAATCAGCTGACCGCCCACGCAGGTGACTCATCCTCCCAGGCAGAGCAAGCGCGGCAGCCGCGCGATCCGAACGCGGAGAACCATTGGGAGCCGCGCCCTGAGGACTACGTCAGCGCGTACGTCGGTGGACGCCAGGAGTGGAAGCGCGTCCCTCTGCGCGAGGTCGAAGACGGGCAAGAGTTCACGCGCGCTGGAAACCTCTACTACCGAAACAGCGCGGGGGTGGTGGCGTGGGTCCGCGGCGTTCAGGCTGACCAACTCAATACGACGCTGGCCCCCCATGATCGTCGGACGCACCGCTCACCAGAAGCTGACGACGTCGTCGAGATCCTCGACACGGACCGGTCACACGATCGCTTCGCGTTGTTGAGGGACGTCCCACCGGACAGCCACGTCATGTTCATGGGCGCCGTCTATCACGCAGCGGAGATCGACGGGTACCTCGCGATCAAGCCCACAGGCGACGTGCTCAAGCGAGTCGTCCGCACATTCAAGCGCCCTCACACTCAGATCGTTGACCTCTCGGTCCAGGAGGCCGGAGGCAGCCCCTTCACGATCTCAGGTACACCAGAACACCCGTTCTACGTGCCTGCTCGCGGTGAGTATGTCGCCATGGGTGAGCTGCGCGAGGGCGTGCAGCTGCACACCGCGGAAGGCACCACGGCGACGGTCGTCGAGAGTACCCGCAGGACCGGCAGCTTCACCGTCTACAACTTCGAGGTCGAGGACACCCACAACTACTATGTCCGCTCAGCAGACGGTGGGCCCAGCGTTCTGGTCCACAACACATGCAAGCCCCCTACCCGTGCAGAGCTACTTGAGCAGCTCCCGGAGAGGGTCTACGCAGGCCGGGTGGTTGATCCTCGATTCAACGCGGTCAAGGCCACGCCGGCGGACTTCAATCCTCGCGCCTACACGGTGAAAGCAGGCGACATCGGAGGGATGATCACTTCCCGCAAGCACGGGATCAGCCCGGATCAAGCCGCGTCCGTGAGGCAGCTGTCCAACGAGGACTTGGTCAAGTTCCGATTTGAAGATCCGATCAGCTCGCACGGGATCCAACAAGGGATTCAGCTCACGGGTGGCCACCACCGGACCGCCGAGATCATTCGACGGGTCCAGGCGGGTGAGCTGCCTGCGGACACAAAGGTCCACCTGCTGCTCCATGACTAGCCTCCTCACGATCGTCGAGGACTTGGCTCGCACGTCTGCTGCTGAAGACCCGTGGCGCGACCTCATGGGGCGAACGGAGGAGGTTGGGGCTGCGGTCGCGGAGGCGCTCAAGGCCCTCCTGCAGGGGACGGAAGGGCCGGACTCCGAGCACAGCTACGAGGAGATCGTCGGACTGGCTGCCGGACTCATGCTGAAGTTCCGCGTCCACGCTGAACCTGTCTGGTCTAGCCGCGCGCTCGAACAGCACATGGAGCGGTTCTTTCAGATCCCTGGCGCGACAGAGCGGGCGCTGTGGGAAGGCATGGCGAGGGTCCTACCCAGTGAACTCTCGGAAGTGGCTGCCAACCTCTGTGACACATTGAATCGCTTGCTCCGCTTCGAGCGGTCCGAGCCGATCACGCAAGCGGACATAGCTCACCTGGTGCCCTTCGCGCGCGAGCGCAGAAGCTTTTGGTACCCGTTGCTCTGGTTGTCGACGCGAGCTGACGCTACGACTCCCGAACTCATGGCTGAAGCGCTCGTCGGGCTGGGCGCTGGAGTGCCCCGAGAGCGCTGCCTCCAGGGTCTACGAGACCGGCTGGCTCAACCCGAGTACAGGTCAGCGTGCTTGGCCCACGCGAAGACGCTGCCTACTGGCTCTGCGGATGAACTCGAGAGCGCGCTTGGGGAGATCACTGCGCCGTAGCTCGGCTGCCGAACCAGTCCCCCCTTCCCATGCGTTGAACCCTGCCCCAGCCATGTGCGCGCCCTTGGTTTGAGGCCCACAGCGGGCCTCCCAGCGCCCTTGTGGGGGCCACCATGGGGGACGTCTGCGTCACCCAAGGCCATGGTGTGCCTGGATATACCCGTGGAATGGCATGAAAAATGGCATGAACGGGGCGCGGGCACCGAGTACGTGGAAACGCCGCCCAACACAAGCTCATGTGTTGGGCGGCGTTACCAGCAAGCGGGCAATGGGACTCGAACCCACAACCCTCAGCTTGGGAACCCAGCCGCGGGGTTGGGCCAGCCTGGGGCCAGACGGGCCCAAGTGGTTCCAAGTCCAAGCGTTAGGCCAGTCGCGAGCTGTGGTCATGTGACTCACAGGGACGGGCTGGGCCAGGAGAATGGCCTGCATTTTGGCCTCCACTCTTGCCACCTGGCCCGCCTCCGGTGGCTACAGGTCCACAGCACAACGCCATATGCAATGCTAACGCTTCCCCGTCTGAAACTCCCACTCCACAACCCCGAGGGAACCGCCGAATTCGAAGCGCGCGCGATATCGCGTCTTCGGCGCTAGCGGTGCCTTCGGCAGAAAGAGCGCGAGTCCAGAGTTCGTGGGCCAGGCTGGGTTGGCCGGGCTACTCGGGGAAGAAGCAACGCCCGGAACGGTCTTCTGACCCTTCCCTGACCTTGAAACTGGAGTCAGGGTTGCAGAGACAAGTCTAGTATTCTGCTCACTTGGCGGCAGAAGAATGAACACTGGGAAGCCGCACCCCATTCCATTCTTCGTTCCCGGCATTGGATTCGGGATCTCCCCCCGACTCCCAAAACTGGTTGGGATACGGGTGGCTCCGGACGCAGGATGTAGGAAAGGTGCCTTCACGCTGGCTCTATCCAGAGGATAGAGCATCGAGATATCGTTCTTCCACATGACACCAATCTTCGCGACGGTCGGATCCACGAGGGGTACACCATGCCACGGGGTGGCAGACCAGTTCATGATGGCGTCTTCAATCCCAGGCGAGGCGGGGAAGAGACAAGACATTTGTCCTGCCTTCGCACCTTCGGCTGTGTATCCTGCCCTCCCCTTCATCTCTGAGTGCATGCCCATACCTGACGTAACCCGGTTGACTGTCAGGTAGTCGATGTGCGATTCGCAGTCCTCGCAGGCTGCGGGGTCGATGGCCACGAGTTTCACCCCGGCTCGGAAGCGAAGCCGATTCACGAGTGCAGCCCCCCGGAGGAGTTTGGCGCTCACCTTCTTACCTTCGGGCACCTTCAGGAGCAGATGCCCATTCTTCGAGAAATCAAGCTCCCACTGTCCTTTGCGGGCCAGCAAGAGGCTAGGAATGGGCACAAGAAACGGGTATCCACGGAGCGCGATTCCGTCGCTCCGAGGCGTCAAGCCCGGCTGGTTGTCCAAGTCAGCGAAGAAGTAGGTTTCGCCGTCAATCTTCGCTGAGAATCCTCTCTTGGGGACTTCACCCCTTAGGTCCCTTCCCAAGCGAAGCTCTTGCTTCTCTAGGTTCGCAGTCCTCAGTTTCACAGGTTTCGGCTTCTTCACGCTTTGTCCAGCGGAAGGGAGCCCGAACGCCAGTATGAGGCAGAGAGACGAGAGTGGTCGCTTCATGTCTTCACCAAACGCCGAATAGTCGCATTGTCAGCTCTTCTTAGTTAGTGGCCTTCTTCTTGGTGGCCTTCTTCTTGGTGGCCTTCTTCTTGGTGGCCTTCT
>CALDQK010000731.1 GCA_937911525.1 uncultured bacterium | reverse complement strand
TTCGCGTTTCGGAGCTGTCGCTCCCGAGGTTTCGCGACAGCCTCCCGTGCCCGGAGAGCGAGGAGCTGTCGCACACAGCGACAGCTGCGCGACGACCCGGGCCCGGGCAGGGGGAGGGGCACGGGCCCGGAAGTCGAGCGCTAGCGCCCCTTCAGCATCGCGTAGCCCACGATCACGATGAACACCGGGATCATGAGCAGGAGGGGAATGATCACGATCACGAGCCCCTCGTGGACGCCGAGGACCTTGGTCTCCTCCTGATAGCGCTCGAGCTCGCTCTCGTCGCGCGGGCGCTCGCGCAGGCCGCGCAGGACCGCCGCCCGGCGCTCGAGGTCTTCGCGGGTGTGCTTGGTCGCGGCGAGCACGTCCTGGACCTCGGCCTCGTCGACGGTCTTCCCGTAGGAGATCGCGCGGGCGATCCGCTCGTAGCGGTTCATGTCGGAGGCGAGCATGTCTCGAAGCTAGACCCGGGGGACAGCGCCCGGAAGCGTCAAGTTGTCGCAGCCGCGGGCTCGCCCTGCGGGGGCTCCTCGGCCGGAGAGAGTCCGACCAGGAGCGCGACCCCGCCGAGCAGGCAGGGGATCGCGATCGCCCAGCCGCGTGCGGTCGGCAGCTGGTCGGCGATCAAGCCCCACTCGCTCCCGTAGCCGCCCAGGAGCAGCACCAGGCCGTTGTTGACGAAGTGCAGCACCATGGCCGGGAACAGGCTCCCGCTGCGGACCACGAGGATCGCCAGCACGACGCCCAGGAAGAAGGTCGGCAGCAGCCGGGCGGGGTCGAGGTGCAGGACCGAGAACACGATCGCGGAGACGAACACCGCCGAGGCGGTCCCGCCCTCCGACTGCAGGCCGCGGAGCACGAAGCCGCGGCAGAGGGTCTCCTCGCAGAGGGCGGGGAGGATCGCCATCAGCAGCACGAGCTGCCAGGTGCTCATGCTCCCGACCATTTGGGTCAGCTGCTCGAGGGTCTCGTTGTCGGGCGGAGCCACGCTGCGTCCCTGGAGCTGGACGAAGGCCAGGTTGAGGGCCAGGCAGCCCACGCCGAGCAGCAGGGCCGCCGGCCAGGCCAGCGCCCGGGGTCGCCGCAGCGAGAAGGTCTGGCCGAGGTCGCAGCCGAGCCACTTGGCGTAGATCACGGGCGGGAGCGCGATCAGCACGACCAGGGTGAACACGAGCCCCGGGACGATCCCCTTCTGCTGGGCGCTGACGCCCACGAACCAGAACAGGAGCAGGGCCATGACCGCCATGGCGGCGGCCTGGGGGACGGTCGGCAGCGGGCGCTGGCCTTCGCCGCGGCCGAAGAGGTCGGGGGCCTCGGCGGCGGCGGGGCGCCAGAGGACCTCCTCGCGCTGGTAGAGGGCCGCCACCCAGCGCACGCCCACGGCGGCGTAGGCCAGGCTCGAGGCGGTCACGAGCACCACCTCCAGCGCCCCTGCGCTCTGGGCCAGGAGCGCCTTCATCAGCAGCGATGCGCCCAGCACGGGCACCAGGGCCAGCGGGGGGGTCAGCTCGACGCCGGGCAAGGCCGCGGCCATGGCGGGCAGGGTCCCGATCGCCATCACGGGGGTCAGGTAGGCCTGGCCCTCTTTGTAGCTGGCGGCGAAGGTCGAGAGCGCGAGCGAGAGCGCCGAGAACAAGAGCACCAGGGGCAGGAGCACCAGGAGCATCACGGGCAGGATCCAGAGGCTGAGCTGGAGGTCCAGCTCGGCCACCCCCTGAGGCGCGAAGCGCGAGGCGGAGGCGAAGGTCAGCCCCAGGCTGACGAGGTTCAGCGCGGCGCTCGCGAGCGCGATCACGAAGGTCGCGAGCACCTTGCCCATGGCGAGGGTGATCCGCGGGACGGGCGCCAAGAGCAGGGTCTCGAGGGTCCCGCGCTCCTTCTCGCCGGCGCCGAGGTCCAGGGCCGGATAGAAGGCCGAGGTCAGGGCCAGGACCACGACCAGGATCGAGAGCATGCGCCCAGCCAGGGCGCCCGGCGGGCCGCGGTCGCGCGGCCTGGCCAGCACCGGCTCGAAGGTCTGGGGCGAGAGCTTCTCCTCCCGCAGGCGCTGCGCGATCAGGTCCTCACGCCAGGCGCGGATCGCGCTCGTGAGCGCGTTCTTGAGCAGCGTCGAGGAGTCGAAGGCGCTGTTGTAGAGCACCTCGATCTCGACCGTCTGGTCGCGCACGAGGTCGGGCACGCGCGGGATCACGGCCGCGACGCGGCGGGTGCGCAGGTCGCGCTCGTAGTCGGCGTCCTTGGGCGGCTCGCTGAGGCGGACGTTGATCGCGCGCCCCTTG
>CALDQK010000730.1 GCA_937911525.1 uncultured bacterium | reverse complement strand
GTCGGGTAGCCCAGGCGGCCGATTCGCTCGCCGACGGCGATGAAGTCGTCGTCGTCGAGGGCGAAGTGGCCGATCGGGTCGTCCTTGTAGGTGTCGTGGCCGGCCGAGACGACGAGGTAGTCCGGGCCGAAGTGCTGCAGCGCGGGCAGCACGTGCTGCTCGAGCAGCTCGAGGTAGTGCGGCCCGTCGCACTGGCCGGGGAGGGGGAAGTTGAGGTTGAAGCCCTCGCCGGCGCCGGCGCCGTTCTCGTCGGCGTAGCCGGCGAAGTAGGGGTAGAACTCGCGCGGGTCGCCGTGGATCGAGACCGTGAGCACCTTGGAGTTCCGATAGAAGATGTCCTGGGTGCCGTTGCCGTGGTGGAAGTCCACGTCGAGCAGGGCGACCCGGCCGTGGCGGCGCAGATAGCGGGCCGCGATCGCGGCGTTGTTGAAGTAGGAGTAGCCGCCGAAGTGCTGGCGCGTGGCGTGGTGACCCGGCGGCCGGGAGAGGGCGTAGGTCATGCGGTGCTTCTCGCGCCGCAGGCTCGCCGCCGCCTCGCGGGCGCAGGCGGCGCTCCACGAGGCCGCCTCGAGCGTCATGTGGTTGAGCGGGGTGCCCGAGTCGAAGCAGAAGCAGCCCGCGTGCATGATGTTCGTCGGGTCGGGCCGGTGCTCGGCGACCTTGGGGAACACGCTCGGATAGAAGGTCTGATCCGCCGGCAGCTGGGCCGCCGTGTTGTAGAGCGTCAGCAGCTGGTAGCTGTGCAGCTGCCGGATCGCCGAGGCCGGCACGGCTCGGGGCTGACGCACGACGAAGGACGCGTCGTCCTGCTTGACCGCGGCCATGATGCTCTCGCAGCGGGCCGTGGTCTCGGGGTGATTGATCCGTTCGCCGAAGGCCCACTCGTAGAGCGGCTTGAAGGCGAGCTGGACTTCGTGGAAGAAGACGGGCGTCGGTTCCAGGGCGAGGTCCTCATCTAGCGGTCCCAGGCGTAGCTCTTGCCCCAGCTCTCGCGAGCGAGGGTCTGGATCGAGTCGACGGTGGACTGCGGCACGGCGAAGGCGTCGCCTTCTTCGTAGGGGTTGTAGTGGAAAGCGTACAGCCTGGAGGTGAAGCGGTCGAAGGGGAGCGAGCTCTCGCCTTCGAGCTCTCCCTTCCCTTGGATCGAGGGACGGATCCCCTGGCCCCAGTCCTGTCGCCCCTCGTTGTTGGGGTTGAAGAAGTAGACCCGCAGGGCCCCCTCGGGGTCCCTCAGGATCCGCTGGATCGAGACCGCGTGCAGGCCGAGCAAGTCGGCGTGGGCGTTGGTCACGAAGATCCCCACCGGGTTGGGGTAGATCAGCTCGTAGCCGTCGTTGAACGAGGGGTGGTGCGTGGCGTAGAAGCGGCGCACGAAGTCCTCGTAGTCGGTCACGACGCCGGTCACCTTGTCGAGCAGGGAGGCGAAGCCGTGGCTGACCCAGTGCCCGTAGAGGCCGGGGTTGGCCCACTTGTGACCGTCCTCGGCGCGCAGGGCCACGCGGCGCATCATCTCGTCGTAGAGGCGGTCGAGGTGGGACGTCAGCACGAGCGAGACCGGGTCCAGGTCGGGGTCGATCGAGCGCGCCAGTCCCCCGCCGAGGCGGTCCGAGCGCAGGACGGCGTCCTCGAAGCGCAGCTCGACCAGGTCGTCGCGCGCGGCGCTGGCGACCAGCTCCAGCAGCTGCGCGGGGGCGTGCTGGCTCCAGAGGCTGATCCCGCGCGCGGCCTGGCAGGTCGGGTTGCGCCCCTGTCCGACCCCGAGGGGCTGACCGAGGACGCTCAGGGCGCCGGCCACGAGGATCTGGTTGGCGGTCACGCCTTCGTGAGGCGCGCGCTGGCTGAGCAGGGCCTTGCGCGCGGTGACGCTCAGGTCCAGGTCGACCAGGCGCCGCAGGCCGGCAGCCACGGCGGGGCGGCTGAGGAGCGAGCGCTCGAGCACCTGGGCGAAGCCGTAGATCGCCTGGCAGGTCGCCGGGAGGAGGGCCATCTTGAGCAGCTGGTGGGCGAACTCACGCTGCTCGTCGAGCTCGGCCTGGCCGCTGGCGTTCAGCCCCAGCGCCGGGGCGAGCAGCTCGGGCGCGCGCTTGCGCAGGGCGCGCAGGAGCACCGCGTGGTGGCGGCTGACGAGGCCGGTGTCCCGCAGCGAGGCCCCGAAGCGCTCGGCCTCCTCCGCTAGCTGCGCGCTCGGCTGCTCGAGCAGCGCCGCGCGGTAGTCGGCCAGGGCCTCGTTCTCGCGCGCCAGGTCGGTCACCCCGAACACGGCGTCGACGTAGCGGCGCATGCCGAGGTCGTCGGCCTGCGAGCCCGGCACGCGCCCCAGCATCGAGATGATCCGCCGGACCGGCGCGGTGTTGATCGGCCGCTGGGCGCACACCGCGTCGATCTCGGTCCGCAGGACCTCGCCCAGGTTGGAGAGCCCGAGCTCTTCGCCCAGGTAAGCGAAGAGGCGCTCGGCCTTCTCCAGCCAGGTGCCCCGCCGCAGAGCGCGGGTCGCCTCCGTGTGCTGCGGGAAGAGCAGGTCGAGGTTGAGCGCGAAGCCCTCCTCGAGCATGGCGCGCGCTTCCGCGGCGGTGATCCGCGCGTGCTCGCTGCGCCCCTGCGCCAGCGCCAGCAGGCGCAGCTCGCTCAGGCCCTCGACCACGGGGAACACGCCGCCCGCCTCGAGCGAGCCGCGGATCAGCGGCGGCTGCAGGCGGGCCGGGTCGGCCCATCCGCCGCCCGAGAACACCCCGGCTTCGTCGAAGCCGGGGGCGCGCTCGGCGAGCGCGGCGATCCCCTCGCGGGAGCAGAAGAGCTCGTCCGCCGCCTGGAATACGGGCGTCTGGTAGGTCGCCTTGACCAGGGGCTTGGCCTTGGTCAGGCGCGCGATCGCCTCGTCGAAGCGCTGGGTGTAGCGCTCGACGCGCTCGCTGAGCGTCGAGTTGGTCATGGTGTTCGGCCCCCCTCCCTCAGGAGTAGAAGTCGAACTCCTCCCACTTCCAGAACAGCTCCTCCATGCGGCGCGGGTCCTCGCCGTGGAAGAACACCGTCCCGTAGTGGTTTCCGAAGCCGACGCGCTCGGCGACCTTGGGCGTGGCGGGCACGAAGAGGTCGTGCTTCTCGAAGTAGGCGTCGTCGGTCAGCTCGCTCGGCACCTCGAGCTTGGAGGCGACCTTGCCGCGCGGGTAGACCATCAGGCAGCCGGCGTAGCCCTTGTGCTCGCTCTCCTGGGGGAAGAAGGCCGCGAGCTCCTCCTCGGTGGTGTTGGGGTCGCTGCAGATCACCTGCGCCGCGAAGGGGCTGAAGCCGTAGGCGCGCTCGATCAGCTCGAAGATGTGGCCGCCCGGCACGCGGGCCGCGACCTCGCCGAAGTTCAGCTTCCCGTCGGAGGTCACGAACCACTCGGGGTGCATCATTCCGTACTTGACGTCGAAGGCGCGAATCAGGTCCTCGCAGGCCTCCTTGATGCGCGGGCGCATCTCCTCGAGGCGGTCCGAGGCCGGCACGAAGTTGCTGTGCCCGAGGTGGATGTACTCGGTGATGTTGAGGAAGCGGATCTTGCCGCCGTGGACGAAGACCTCGCAGCTGAACTCCTGGCCGTCGAGGTGGCTCTCGAGCAGGCAGGGGAAGGAGCTCATCGGGACCTCATCGATGTCCTCGTCGCTGCGGATCACGTGGTGTCCCACGCAGCCGGCGGCGCTGAAGGCCTTGAGGTGGACCGGGTCTGGGTGCTCGCCCTCGAGCTTGAGCAGGGCCTCGTTGACGCGGCGGAGGAACTTGCGCACGTCGGCGTGGTTCTCGGCCTCCTGGAACACGCCCACCCGCAGGCCGGCGATCTGGGCCTTGCGCTTCATCATCGCCTTGTCGCGGAACAGGAGCGACTGGTTGAAGAGGCGCGGGTTGTCCCACAGGCTCGCGTTCACGGCTCCGGCCCAGCTGACCGTCTCCTCGTAGAGCGGCACCGCGACGCTGACGCCGAACTCCTTGAGCGAGGAGGCCAGCTCGATGCTGTGGTCGTTGCGCCGCTCGAAGTCCCAGGACACGTACTTGAGGTCGTGCTCCTTGGCGTAGGTGCGGAAGGCTTCGGGGGCCACGACGACGAAGTCGCGCTTGATCGAGTCCATGGCCTCCATGGCTGGCAGGCTCCAGCCAAGCAGGGCGACGGGCTTGTGGGTCGAGGTTTCACTCAAAACGGGGATTGCTCCTTCGTGG
>CALDQK010000729.1 GCA_937911525.1 uncultured bacterium | reverse complement strand
CATGGACCCAGGCGGCGGAGACGACGCCCTGCCGCGCCGGATCGAGCGCCCGCCCGGCGCGAGCCCGCAGCGCTTCCACGCAGCCCCGCTGCGTCTGCACGGCTCCGAGCGCGCCCCCCAGCGCTTCGCGAGCTTCACGCGGGCCGCCCTGCGCGTGCTGCGGCGCGAGGCGCGCGCCGGAGACCTCCTGGTGGCCGTGGGCGCCCACGGCGAGCTCCCCGCGACCCTCCTCGGCCCGGCGCTGCAGCGCCTCCGCCGCCGGCGCATCAAGGTGGTGACCTGGCTGCGCGAGGCCAGCCTGGGGCAGGTCCGCGCGCGCCGGGGGCGCCTCGTCTACTCCGCGCTCAACGCGCTGAACGGGCTCCAGTTGCTCGGCTCGCAGCTCGTGATCGCCAACGGAAGCGACACCGCGGCTCACGTCTCCCAGCGCTTTCCCTGGGTCGCGGGCCGGCTCGTCACGATCCCCAACGGCGTCGACATGGCCCGCTTCGCCGGGCTCCCTCCGCTGGACCTCAGCGCGCGTCCGCTGCGGCTGGGGTTCTGCGGGCGCCTGATCGAGGTCAAGGGGTTCTTCGACTTCGTCGCCTTGGCTCGCTCCCTGTCCGACGTGCCGGTCGAGCTCTTCGCCTGGGGCCCGAGCAGTGAGCGGACCCCGGCCTTCGAGGAGGTGCGGCGCGCGCCGCCTCCGCGCCTCACGCTGCGCCCGCCGCTCCAGCCCGACCAGGTCCCGGCGGCCCTCGGCAGCTGCGGGTTGGTGTTCCTGCTCAGCCGCAGCCTCCAGGGTGAGGGCGCTGGCGGCGTCTCCCACTCGACCCTCGAGGCGCTGGCGGCTGGGCGAGTGGTCGTGGCGTGGGACAGCCCCCACCACCGGCAGGTCTACGGCGACGGGGCTGGGGTCCTGGTGCGCGAGGGCGACGTGGGCGCCCTCGAGCGCGTCGTGCGCCGCTGCGTGGCGGAGCCCGCCTACGCCCGAGAGCTGGCCGAGCGCGCCCGCCGAGGAGCCGCGCTGGCGAGTGACTACTCCTGTGAGCGCCACGTCGAGCGCTTCCTGGAGGCGATCGAGCCCCTCCTGTCCTGAGCAGTCAGGCCCTCAGAACTGGAAGTAGATGAACTGGCTGACCGGGCGCATGCACACCAGGATCGTCGCGACCATCGCCCCGTGAGCTAGCGCGGAGCCCAGCCACAGCGTCCGGGGTGGAATGCGCCCCGCGTCCCGCAGCTTGGCCACGTAGTGGGCGCCGAGCATCGCTCCCACGAGCGCCGGGGCCCACAGCGCCGCCTTGAAGTCGATCACGGGGCGGCGCGGGACGTAGTCGAGGGGGTTCACGATCTTGCTGAAGAGCTCGAGGCACTGACTCATCGACTCCGCGCGGAAGGGGATCCAGCCAGCCATGGCGAGCAAGAACATCAGCGCCCAGGCGCCTCTCGGGAAGCGCTCTGGCAGGCGGCGGAGGAAGCCCAGGCTGCGGTAGGCCAGGATCAGGACCGCGTGGTAGAGCCCCCACAGCGCGAAGGTCCACGCGGCGCCGTGCCAGAGCCCCATGATCAACCAGGTGCCCAGGAGGGCCGCGTTGCGCGCCTGGTCGCTCGCGGCTTCACCGAGGCCCTCGGTGCTCTGAGTGCGGAACTTCTGGCCCGTGAGCGGCAGGTAGAGGTAGTCGCGGATCCAGGACGAGAGCGAGATGTGCCAGCGACCCCAGAACTCCTTGGGGGAGCGCGCCAGGTAGGGATAGTTGAAGTTGTCTGGGAAGCGCAGGCCCAGCAGGCGGGCTGAGCCGATCGCCATGTCGGAGTAGCCGGAGAAGTCGAAGTAGATCTGGAACCCGAACAAGATCGTGGTGAACCAGACGTCGGCCGCGCTGAAGGTCGCGGGGTCGAGCTGGAAGGCCTCGTCGATGCTGAGCGCGAGCGAGTCGGCGAGGACCACCTTCTTGAACAGGCCGCCGAGGATCAGCGCCAGACCTGCCCCGACGTCTCCTCGGGTGACGCTGCGATCGCCCTGCAGCTGAGGAATGACCTCGTTGGCCCGCAACACGGGCCCCGCGATCAGCTGCGGCCAGAAGATCACATAGCAGAAGAAGGGCACGAAGCGGCGCAAGGGCTCGCACACGCCGCGGTAGACGTCGATCGAATAGCTGATCGTCTGGAAGGTGTAGAAGGAGATCCCTAGCGGGAGCACGATCCTCAAGCCGAGGTCCTGCAAGCGCGGCAGGCTGTGTCCGCCGGCCGAAGCCACGACGCGAACGTTGTCCCACACGAAATACGTGTATTTGAACGCCAGCAGCAAGCTGATGTTCACCAGCAGCGAGAGCGCCAGCCACCGCTTGCCCCGCTGACCCGCCTCCCGCGCAGCGGCGATCCTGTGGGCCGCCAGATAGTCCACGCCGGCCGAGAACACGATGAGGAAGCAGAACTCCCAGCGCCAGACCGCGTAGAAGAACAGGCTGCAGAGCGCCAGGAAGCCGACGCGGAGGCGCCTGGGCAGCGCCCAGTGGAGGGGCACCGCCAGCGCCAAGAAGAGCAGGTAGGACCAGGTGTTGAAGAGCACTACTGGCGCCCGAGCCAGCCGTCGAGCGCGGCACCCAGCCGGCGATGGCCTTCCCCCTGGAAGTGGAACACGTCAGGGAGGTAGCCCGCGTCGAAGCCCCAGAGCTCGGCTGGGACCAGGCGCTCGAAGTCGGCGTAGGGGATCCCCTCTCGCTCACAGCGTGCGGCCAGGGCCTCGAAGTAGGCGTCGTAGGCGGCGCGATCGTGATAGAAGCTCGGCTCGTCGGGGCGGTGAGGGGGCTTGTAGATCGCCACGCGCACTCCGTCGGCGCGTGCCATGGCGAGGAGCGCCTCGAGGGCTCCTTCGTTCCAGGCCTGGCGTTCGGCTGGGACCAGGTGCGCCCGGCGTCCTACGAGTGAGATCACGGCGTTGGTCAGGGGGACGGTGTAGGCGACGATCGCGGCGGAGCGCAGGTTGTGCCGGAGCGCGTAGGCCGGCCACAGGCGCTCCAGGCCCTCGGTGAGGGCCTGCTCGAAGGCCGCCTGAGGGGTGCCCTCGGTGGCCGTGCGCTTGACGGGAGCCCTCGTCGAGCCGGGCGCGGCGGCCTCGCGCTCGTGCTCGGCGCGAGCGCGCCGCAGCTCGGCGAGGGCGGCGTGCGCGGCCGGCGGCGTCTCCTCGTCGGTCGGGAGTCGGCCCAGGCGGGTGAAGGCGGTTCGGCGAACGCCTGGCTCCTTGAGGTCGTCGTAGGTGAGCGCGATCACCAGCCAACGCGGTCGAGCGGCCGCTCGGAAGGCCAGGTAGGCGCAGAGCAGCTCGTGCAGGTTGCCGTTGGGGGCGCTGACCTGCAGGTAGCGCAGTCGGGCTCCGCGAGCGCGCGCAGCCTGGTTGGCGTGGTGCACGGCCAGCTTGTCGTCTGGTCCCGGGAAGTTGATCGCGTGGAGCTGCGAGGCGCCGAGGATCAGCGCCACGGGGTGCCCCGCCTCCTGCTCTGCCCGAGCTCGCGCGCCCAGCTCTGCTGCCTGGTTCAGGAAGCCAGAGGTGTAGCCGTCCGCGTCCTGGTCGAGCACGGGGACCGTACCGACCCCGAGCGCGGCGTCACCGGGGCGGAAGTCCGCGAAGAGGGAGCCGCACAGCTGGAAGGCGATCAGCCCCAACAGGACTCCGATCGCGACGGAGCCCAGCGAAGGCTCTTCGTGCTGGCGGGGCGGAACGCTCACCGGGCGATCATAGGTGTAACTCCACCAGCCGGCGGTCGGCCAGCGGCTCTCCCTACACCACTCTATGGGCGGGCGGCTGGCCCCCTAGCCAGGCGGCCACCGCTTCGGCGGCGCCCCGCTCCATGGCCAGGCGCCCCTCCTCAGTGCAGGAGCCCATGTGGCAGGTCAGGAGCACGTCCTCGCGTCCGGCGAGGGGGCCGCGGTAGGGCTCTTCGGCGAACACGTCCAGCGCCGCCCCACCCAGGCGCCCGCTCTCGAGGGCTGCGAGCAGCGCGGCTTCGTCCACGACGGCGCCGCGAGCCGCGTTGATCAGCAAGGCGCCTGGCGGGAGCGCGCTCAGCGCGCGGGCGTCGATCAGGCCGCGCGTCTCGGGGGTCAGGGGCACGTGCAGGGTCAAGACCTCGCTCTCGGCGAGGAGTCGGTCGAGCGAGACCAGCTCGACTCCGAGCTCCCTCGCCGTGGGGGCGACCCCCGGGTCGATATCGGTCGCGCGGACCTGGGCGCCGAGGGCACCCAGGGCGCGGGCCACGCGTTGACCGATCCGGCCGAGGCCGAGGACCCCGATCCGGCGGGCGCCGAGCAACCAGCCGATACGGCGTCGCCAGCGCCCGGCGCGCAGATCTGCGTCCGCGGCCCGGATCTGGCGCGCGAGCGAGATCATGAGGCCGATCGTCAACTCGGCCGCCGAGTCGGAGGGGCCGTCGGGGGTGTGGCACACGGCGACCCCGTGGGCCTGGGCCGCGGCGAGGTCGATGGCGTCGAGGCCGATCCCCGTTCGGGCCACGAGCTCGAGCTGGGGGAGGGCGGCGAAGAGGGCCGCCTCGTAGGGCTCGCTCCCGGCGACGACGACCTGCGCCTTCTGCTCGCCCAGGAAGGCGACCAGCTCGTCAGCCCGCGGGCGGCGGCCCCAAGGGTTGTCGATCAGCTGGGCGCCGGTGGCCTCGAGCAGGCGCCGGGGCTCGGGGTCGTGCTGGGCGAAGGGATGGGCGCAGATCGCGACGCGGGAGGGCTTCACGCTCGGGATGATAGCCACGCTTGCGCTTGGGTCGCGGCCAGGCTACGTTTTCCGGCCTGGAGAGGTGCCGGAGCGGTCGAACGGGCTGGTTTCGAAAACCAGTGAGGGGTTAAACCCTCCCGGGGTTCGAATCCCCGCCTCTCCGAAGCGGCGGGCGAGGTCTCCTC
>CALDQK010000728.1 GCA_937911525.1 uncultured bacterium | reverse complement strand
CGGGGGCGCGAAGCCGGGGGCGCTGGCCGCGTAGGCCACCGAGGCGGGGTCGGGCGGGGGCGCGAAGCCGGGGGCGCTGGCCGCGTAGGCCACCGAGGCGGGGTCGGGGCCTGGATAGCTGCCGGAGCCGGGGGGCGGGGCGAGGTAGCTGCCGGAGCCCGGGGGCGGGGCGACGTAGCTGCCGGAGCCCGGGGGCGGGGCGACGTAGCTGCCGGAGTCCCCCACGTAGGTCTGCTGGGCGCCTGCCGAGCTCCCGCCTCCTCCAGGCAGCGAGTGCGCGCCCGAGCCGCCGACGTAGGTCTGCTCGTCCGCCGGCGCGGCGCCTGGAGGTCTGAGCTGACTCGCCAGGGGAGCGTCGAGGACCTGGGTCGACTCGTCGTCCGAGCCAGCGGGGGGCTGCTGGAAGAGCACCGAGGCGTCGAGCATGTGGGTCGACTCGCCATCGGGGTCGGGCGCCGGCGGCTGGAGCACGAACGAGGCGTCGAGCATGTGGGTCGACTCCCCGTCCTCGGCGCTGGCGGGGCTCGCGGTCGCGCCAGCATGACCCCGCGCCTGAGCCTCGCGGTAGATCTCGCTCAGGCGAGCGCGCCGCTCGGGGTCCAAGCGCTGACCGAGGATCGGGAGCAAGCCCATGGGGCGCCCCTGGGCGGCGAGCTGCTGCTGCTGGGAGTGGGCCGCCGCCACCAGCTGGGGGTCGAGGGCGCCTCGCGCGAGGGCCGTCTGGACGACGAAGTGCTCTAGCTGCTCGGCGTTCACTTCAGCGGGCGAGGACCCACTCGCCGTAGGGGTTGTGCTGCACGTGGCCCGCGGGGAAGGGGCTCGCCCCCTTGGAGACGATCCGCAGCTGGGTCCCCTCCTTGAAGGGCTGGAACACCAGCCCCTCGCGCAGGGTGGGGGCGTCTTCGAGCAGGTGCAGGTTGAAGGCGCGCAGGATCTCGCCGGCCTCGCCCATGTCGAGGTCGCCCGGGAGCGAGGCGTCGGGGAGCTCGAAGTGCTGCATGCCCGAGGAGTAGAAGGCGCTGCGGTCGGGGCGCAGGTTGAGCGAGACGTAGGCCGCCCAGAGGGCCTCGGGGTCGTCGACCGAGCGCGCCAGCTGGAGCCAGGCGCCCGCGGTGTGGACCTTGCTCGCCGAGACGACGCACACGCCCAGGCCGGCGGCCGCGAAGGGACTCGACCAGCGCAGCAGCGCCTGCGCCTGCCCCATGCCGAGGGAGTCCGCCAGCCAGGCCACCTTGGGGTGGGAGTTGATCGCGGCCAGCTCCGCGTCGCTCAGGCCCGAGTCGTAGCGGAGCTGGGCGAAGTTCGCCGCCAGGTTCGGGTCGTGGTCCTCGAGCGCGAAGGGCTGCTCGACCCCGCTCTCGGCGTGCTTGATCGCCTTGCCGGCGATCACGTAGCCCGGGGACGCCTTGCGGATCGCCGCGACCAGGTCGCTGCGCTTGGTCCACTCGCCAGGGATCGCGATTCGAATCGCCACGCTGCCTCCAGCGCGCGATCCTAACGCCCGCGCTCGCCTTCGGTTTGGCACACTTCCGCTCGTGCGTCACCTGGGACTGATCCTCGTCGCGCTGCTGCAGGTTCCAGCCTTCGCCTGGGCCGAGGACGCCCCGCGGGCGGAGCAGGAGGGCCCGCGCGAGCTGCCCTGGCTGCGCCTGGAGCTCAGCGGCCGCATCGCCAGCCCGCTGCGGGGCAGGTTCAAGACCGGCGAGGACCGGCTCGCCGACGGCTTCCTGACCGCCAAGGACGCCCACGTCCCCAACCGGCCGGCCCTGGGGCTGAACGCCGAGCTGGACGTCGAGGTCCTCGACTGGGCCGGGGTGGGGCTCGTCTACTGGGGGCTGTGGCAGGACGCGCCGCGGCGCTCGATCCATTACGAGGGCTTGAACCTGAACGGGCGGCGCTTCGCTGGCGGAGAGCCCCTCAGCGCGCGCCTCGACGCCCACTTCGCCGAGGTCAGCCTGCGCTACGTGTGGGTCCACCGGCCGGGCCTGCGGCTGTGGTTCGGACTGGGGGCGGCCTGGGGCTCCCTGCGCCTGGCCCTGCGCGGGGCGGGGGTCCGCGCGACGACGCGCCTGCAGGCGCTCTTCGCGCCCTCCCTCTGCTACGAGCTCGCGGCGCGGCCCCTGGACTGGCTGGTGCTCTACTTCACCAGCGGGATCGCGGTCTCGCCCGAGCGCTTCCCCAGCTGGGCCAGCCGCTTCCGGGTCGGGCTCCGCCTGCGGCTCCTGCCGGGGGTCGAGCTGGTCGCGGGGATCGGGCTGCGCAACCTCGTGTTCGGCGATTGGCGCGAGCTGATCCGCAAGGACGTCCGCCCTGGGCACCGCTGGCGGCACGCCCGGGTGACCAACGTCGGCCTGGACCTGGGGCTCTCCTTCTCGCTCTGAGCCGTTCCACGCCGAATAACGGCGAGGCTTCACCGCTCGGCGTAGGTTGCTCGACGCAGGGCCGATCGTCCTGCGCGGCTTGAGGGCGGCACGCGAGGTGCAACGGACCGTTAAGCTCCCTCCTCTCGAGCCCACCGAACAGCTAGGACTCGCTCATGCGACGCGTCGCGCTCCTGCCCCTCCTCGCGCTCCCGCTCACGCTGACGGGCTGCGGCGAGCAGGGGATCCTGGCCGAGATCTGGAACGCCCACCTCCAGGACCTGATCCTGGCGACCCTCGGCTACGGCGTGGCCGGCGCGGTGGCCGGCTCGGTCGTGGGGCTGCTGGCCTACTTCCTGCTCCGCAAGCTGGGCGCCTACGACGGCGAGTGGCGCTTCGCAGGGGTCGCGCGGGGCCTGACGGCGATCCTGCTCGTGATCGCGGGCGGCTTCTGCGGCGGCGGGGTCGGGACCTGCGTAGGGATCGTCAAGGGCAGCGAGGCGACCCTGCGCAAGGGGCAGCTCGGGACCCAGGTCTTCCCGCAGGTCGCGAGCACCATGGCCGACTTCACCTACGTGCTCGCGGTCGGCTGTCAGCGCGTGGACGAGCAGAAGCAGGGCAAGCGGGACGAGTCCGAGGACCCCTGGGACATAGGCGACGACGAGCTGGAGCTGTTCCGGACCGGCAAGAGCGACCTCGAGGCCGCGCGGCTGACCCTGCTCCACCAGCAGCTGACCGCTGAGGGCAGCCAGCAGGTCGTGGCGAGCTTCACCGACAAGGTGTTCGGCGAGGTCGAGGAGGAGGAGAAGAGCTCCTCGCGGGTCTTGACCGAGCAGTGCTGCGGCTACGTGGTCGAGTACATGGCGGCCCGCGAGGCCAAGAAGAAGGCCGGCAAGGGGATCATGCTGATCCTGGCTCGGGGCTTCGACTTCGGCACGGCGGCCAAGCGCAAGGATCCCGGCGAGCGCCTCGCCCACCAGGAGCTGCGCGACCACTACGTGGAGCAGCTGATCGTGCCGGTGTGCGTGCTGACGGTCGAGAAGAGCGTCAAGGGCTATCGGCTGCTCTTCTTGCTGGGCCTGCTCGCGGCGCCGCTGCTGCCGATCCTCTTCTTCTGGCCGATGCGCAGGCTCTTCCCTGGCGCCGCCTCTGGAGATGGCGTGAAGGACGAGCGCGGCAAGCCGGTCGAGGGCCCCGCGGCGGACCCGGTGGACCCCCAGATCGACCCTCCGGGCGAGGGTTAGCCCGCAGAAGCGGCGCCACCCCAGGCCGGCCCCACGCCCTCCCGCTCGCTCGCTAGACTGCGCGCCTCACACGAGGAGCGACCCCCATGTCCAGCGACTTTGGCAGCGACCGCACCGGCGATGACCTCGAGCAGCTCTGCTGCGACACGATCCGCGTCCTGGCGATGGACGCGGTCGAGAAGGCCGGCTGCGGCCACCCCGGAATGCCCATGGGCGCGGCCGAGATGGGCCACGTGCTCTGGACGCAGTTCATGCACCTCGACCCGAGCGACCCGGGCTGGATCGGCCGCGACCGCTTCATCCTCTCGGCCGGCCACGGGTCGATGCTGATCTACTCGCTCCTGCACCTCGGCGGCTTCCCGCTCACGCTCGAGGACCTGCAGCAGTTCCGCCAGGCCGGCAGCCACACCCCCGGTCACCCCGAGAACTTCGAGACCCCTGGCGTCGAGACCACGACCGGGCCCCTCGGTCAGGGGATCAGCAACGGCGTCGGGATGGCGCTGGCCAACGCGCACCTCAAGGCGCGCTTCCCGCAGCTGGCGGAGCTGCTCGACCACAAGACCTACGTGATCGCGGGCGACGGCGACCTGATGGAGGGCGTCAGCCACGAGGCCTGCAGCCTGGCGGGTCACCTGCGGCTCAAGGACCTGATCGTCCTCTACGACCAGGACAGGGTGCCCTATACCGGGAAGCACGAC
>CALDQK010000727.1 GCA_937911525.1 uncultured bacterium | reverse complement strand
GAGCGTTCGTTTCGTCGCGGAGGTCGATGGGCAAGATCTGCCCGTCGGATTTCAGGTCGGGCTCGGCTGCGTTTCGAAACGGGGCGCCAGGCATCGCACCCCGGTGCTACTCTCCCCGCCCGTGTCCACCCCTCCGGCCGAAGCCGACGAACTCCTCCGCGAGCCGCCTCCGAGCGCGCCGCTCTCGGCGATCCTCGCCCCCGCCGTGCAGGAGACGATCCGCCGCGAGATCCGCGCGGCCGGCGGGAACGAGGTGTTCTTCTTCGGCGAGGTCGACGGCGAGGGCGTCGTCTCGCGCGTGGAGCTCATGGCGCGCGGGAACGAAGGCGCGGTCCCGGCCCTCGTCAGCAAGGCGGCTGGCTTCGACGTCGCCATCCACAACCACCCCAGCGGGAACTTGCTCCCCAGCGACGCCGACCTCCAGATCGCGCACCACCTCGCCGAGGAGGGGCTGGGCTTCCTGATCCTCGACAACGAGGTTCGCAAGCTCTACGAGGTGATCCCTGCGCGGGTGGCTCGCCGCGCCCAGCCGATCGAGGCCGAGGAGGTCGAGGCCTTCCTGGGTGAGGGCGGACCCCTGGCTCAGGTCCTGGGCGGGGGCTACGAACCACGTCCGGCGCAGGTGCGGATGTCGGTCCAGGTCGCCGAGGCGATCAGCCACGAGGGCGTAGCCCTGCTCGAGGCCGGCACCGGGACCGGCAAGACCTTCGCCTACCTCGTACCGAGCGCCCTCTTCGCGCTGCGCAACGGAGAGAAGGTCGTCGTCTCGACCGCGACCAAGAACCTCCAGGGTCAGATCGTGCGCAAGGACGTGCCAGCCCTGAAGGCCGCCCTCGAGGCCGCGGGCTCGCCCGGGCCAGTGAGCCCCGAGGAGGGCGACCCCGAGGAGCGCGGCCTGCGCGTGGCGGTCGTGAAGGGGCGCGGCAACTACGTCTCGCTCCGCCGCGCCGCCGAGGCGGCCGCCGCGGTCGAGCGCGACGGGGGCTTGTTCGCGAGCGACGAGGAGCTGGAGGAGGTCCGCCGCCTGGCGGCCTGGGCCAGCGCGTCGGCGAGCGGCGAGCGGGCCGAGCTGACGCCGCCCCCCAGCGCCGACGCCTGGGAGCACGTGACCTCGACCGCCGACGACTGCCTGGGGCCCAAGTGCCCCCGCTTCCAGGAGTGCCGCTACTACGACTCGCGCCGCGCGGCCAGCAAGGCCCACGTGCTGGTCGTCAACCACCACCTGCTCTTCGCGGACCTCTCGCTCAAGGCCGAGCTCGGCTTCGAGCGCGCCGCCGCGCTGCCCCCCTACACGCGGGTCGTCCTCGACGAGGGCCACCACGTCGAGCACATCGCCAGCGAGCACTTCGGGCTGACGCTGACCGAGCTGGGGCTGACCCGTCCGCTGGGTCGCCTCCAGCACCGGCGGCGGCCCAAGCGCGGCCTCCTCCCGGCGCTGATCCGCGCCCTGACCGGCAAGGACCCCGAGGAGCAGCGCCTGGCGCGCGAGGTCGAGGAGCGACTCCTGCCCCTGCGCGCCCAGACGATCGACACCCTCGAGCTGAGCCTGGCCGAGGTCGCGATCTCGCTCCGCCTCGCCAGCGAGGGGCAGGGGCGCGAGGTCAAGCTCCGGCTCGGCCCCGGGCACAACGCGCTGCTCGAGCCCCTCGGCGACGCGCAGCAGGCCCTCAAGCTGCTCTGCGGGCGGCTGGGCCGGACCCTGGACGCGATCAAGGGCGTCCTCCCCGCCGAGCGCCTGGCGCGCGCCCAGACCACCCTGCGGCCGCTGGACGCCGCCCTGCGCCAGCTCAATCGCGCGGCGAGCGGGCTGGAGGCGTTCCTCAAGGCAGGCCAGCCCGACGACGAGGGCCGGGTCGCGGCCAGCCAGGGGACGGTCCGCTGGGCCGAGGTGTGGCGCGGCAAGGGCGGCCGCGACCGGCTCCGCCTGCGGCTGGCGCCGCTCGAGGTGGGACCGGCCCTGATCGGGGCGCTCTTCCGCCCGGCCAAGAGCGTGGTCCTGACCTCGGCGACCTTGATGGTGCAGGGGCGCTCGGACTACCTCGAGTCGCGGCTGGGCCTGCTCCCTCCGCCCGGCGTCGACGCCTCGCCGCCGGTCGAGCCGATCTACCGGGACGCGATCCCTTCGCCCTTCGAATACGGGCGCCAAGCCCTGCTGGCCGTGCCGGCCGACGTGCCGACCCCCGACGACCGCGGCTTCGAGCCCGCCATGATCGAGGGCCTGCGCGAGCTGCTCAGGGTCAGCCGCGGGCGGGCCTTCGTGCTCTTCACCAGCTACGCCCAGCTCAACCGCGTCCACGGCGCGTTGATCGACGAGCTCGACGCCGCGGGCCTGGTCGCCCTCCGCCAGGGCGAGGCCAGCCGCGATGTGCTGCTCGAGCGCTTCCGCGAGGGCAACGCGGTGCTCTTCGGGACGGACTCCTTCTGGGAGGGCGTCGACGTGCCCGGCGACGCCCTGGTGCTGGTCGCGATCGCGCGCCTGCCCTTCAGCGTGCCCAACGAGCCCTTGGCCCAGGCGCGCGCCGAGGCGGTCGAGGCGCGCGGAGGCAACCCCTTCCGCGAGCTCCAGCTCCCGCGCGCCGTGCTCAAGCTGACGCAGGGCTTTGGACGCCTGATCCGGGGGCACAACGACCGCGGCGCGGTGGTCGTGTTCGACAAGCGCCTGGTGACCCGCTGGTACGGGCGAGCCTTCCTGGACAGCCTCCCGCCGGTGCGGGTCGAAGTCGAGCCTATGCTCGACCTGCTGCCGCTGGTAGGACGCTACGTGCGATGAGCCAGCCGCCGAACCTCCACCAGCTCGGGTCTCGGGTCGACAACCGCAAAGACGCCTTCGAGTGCATGCGCTGCGACTACGAGTGGCGCAGCGTCGAGCGCGCGCCGGTGTGCTGCCCGCGCTGCGGCGGCGGCTACTACGAGTGGCTCAGCTACGACGTGGCGGTCGCCGACGTCTACTTCCGCCGGGAGTGGGAGTCGGGGAAGCGGGTGTGGGACGGGACGGTGGTGGTCCGGAGCTGAGGAATGAGGAGCGAGCGCGCTCCCCACTCCTCACTCCGTCCGGCTAGCGGGGCGGGCCGCCCATGCCGCCGAGGAGCGAGCTCAGGTCGGGCATGCCGCCGCCGCCGCCCATGCCGCCCATCATGCCGCCCATCATGTTCTGCATTTCGCCCTGCTGGGCCTCTTCCTGCAGCTCCTTGGCCTTCTTGAGGGCCACGTTGACCGCGGCCACGATCAGGTCCTCCAGCATGTCCTTTTCGCCGGGCGCGTAGAGGGACTCGTCGATCGCGAGGGTGCGCAGCTCGCCGTTGCCCGAGGCGGTCACCTTGACCATGCCGCCGCCGGTGCTGCCCTCGACGGTCTTGTTGGCCAGCTCGGCCGCCATCTTCTGCTTCATTTGCTCGGCTTGCTGCTGCGCCTGCTGGACCATGCCCATCAGATTGCCGAGGTCGAAGCCGCCAGGACCCGTCATGTAGGCCTCCTATCTGGTGTTAGGGCCCCGAACCTACCATCGTCTGAGGCCCCGGCTACGCTTGGCCCTACGGAGGCTCCCATGCAGTACGGCGAAGCCCTGAACACGCTCATCGCGTCCTTCAAGCGGATGCCCGGGATCGGCCAGCGCACGGCCGAGCGGCTCGCCTTCCACCTCGTGCAGGCGCCCAAGGAGCAAGCCCTCGAGCTGGCCCAGGCGATCCGCGACGTCAAGGAGCGGACCAAGCCCTGTTCGCAGTGCTACCACCTCTCCGAGCAGGACCCCTGCTCGATCTGCTCGGACCCCCGCCGCGACGGGCGGGTGATCTGCGTGGTCGAGCGGCCGCAGGACGTGCTGGCCATGGAGAAGAGCGGCGGCTATCGCGGGCTCTATCACGTGCTCCTGGGCACGGTCAGCCTGCTCGAGGGCGTCGACCCCGAGGACCTGACGATGAAGCCGCTGATCGCGCGCGTGAAGGCGGGCGGGGTCCAGGAGGTGATCCTCGCGACCAACCCGACCTTCGACGGGGACGCCACCTCGTTGCACCTTCGGCGAGCGCTAGAGCCTATTGGCGTGAGGCTTACGCGCCTGGCGCGCGGTTTGCCGACCGGCTCCTCGCTCGAGTTCGCATCGAAGGCTATCCTGTCCGAAGCACTGGAGGGGCGAAGGAGCTTTTAGCGCTCTAGCGCGCCCCTGAGCCGGATCTGTCGCACGCTTTCGAGCTAATAGGCGGCTTCCGGCGGAAAGAAGGAGGACGCCGCTCATGCGCATGGAGACCTCGCTCAGCCAACGCCAGGAGCTTCAGCTCCGGCTCGCTCCGCAGATCCTGCAGTCGATCGAGATCCTCCAGCTGCCGACGCTCGACCTGAAGGGTCTGATCGAGCGGGAGATGGAGATCAACCCCACGCTCGAGATCGAGACCCGCGAGGCCCTCGACATTCAGCGCGAGGCGAGCAAGGAGGACGCCGAGGTCGGGGCCGGGGACAACGAGGCCCCCTCGCGTGAGTCCCTCGAGGCCGAGTTCGAGCGCCTCGGCGAGATCAACGAGCAGTGGCGGGAGTTCTCGGGCACCGCGCGACCGCGAGGGATCGGCTCCGCGGGCGAGAAGGACAAGAAGCTCGAGGCCATGAACAACACGGCCGATCGCAGCGCCTCCCTCCAGGAGGTGCTCGAGGCCCAGCTGCACGAGGAGAACCTCAAGCCGCGGGACCAGGCGATCGCCGAGTACCTCGTGTGGAACATCGACGACAACGGCTACGTCCGCTTCAAGATCGACGAGGAGTTCGCCAAGGGCTGCGAGGTCACTCCGCCCGCGACCGTGCGCGAGATCGAGGACTGCCTCGAGCTGATCCAGAGCTACGAGCCCGCCGGCGTGGGCGCGCGCGACCTGCGCGAGTGCCTGCTCTTGCAGCTGATGCAGTCCAACAAGGCCAACCGCTACGAGCTCGAGATCCGGATCGTCAGCGAGCACCTCGACGACGTGGTCTCCAACCGCCTGCCCAAGATCGCCAAGAGCCTCAACGAGCCGATCGAGCTGATCGACGAGGCGATCACCTTCATTCGCACCCTGAACCCCAAGCCGGGGCGCGTGTTCAGCAACGCTCAGATCCACTACGTGATCCCCGACGTGGTCGTGACCCAGGTCGACGGCAAGTGGGAGGTCCAGGTCGAGGACGCCTACATTCCGCGGATCCACATCTCCAAGCACTACCAGGAGATGCTCAAGGCCGGCGCGGACGACCCCAAGGTGCGGGCCTACGTGAAGAAGAAGATCGACGCGGCCAAGTGGCTGATGGAGTCGATCGAGCAGCGCAAGTCGACCCTCAGCCGGATCGCGCAGGAGATCGTCGACTTCCAGGTGCCCTTCCTCGAGAAGGGGATCATGCACCTCCGCCCGCTCAAGATGCAGTACATCGCCGATCGCGTCGGGGTCCACGTCTCGACGGTCTCGCGCGCGATCGCGGGCAAGTACATGCAGACCCCGCGGGGGATCTTCGCGCTCAAGTTCTTCTTCACCGGCGGCACGACCCGCGCCGACGGCGAGGAGAAGTCGATCGTGGCGGTCAAGCAGAAGGTGCGCGACATCCTCGCCAAGGAGGACAAGGCGAGCCCCCTCAGCGACGAGGAGATCGCGGGCAAGCTCAAGGCCGAGGGCCTCGACATCGCGCGCCGCACGGTGACCAAGTACCGCAAGCAGCTCGGGATCCCTAGTAGTCGCCAGCGCCGCAAGTACGTCTAGCGGAACCCGGGGCCGACGGGTGAGGATTCACCCCCGGCGCCTGCGCGGCAGGGAGGGTCCTTGAGCCACAAGCCCTTCCAGATCCAGCCTCAGTACGGCCCCTACCGGGTCCTCTCGGAGCTCGGCCGCGGCGGTCAGGGCGTGGTCCTCCACGCCCGCCAGGAGGCGCTCTCGCGCGACGTGGCGCTCAAGCTCCTGTTTGGGCAGGGCGAGCGGACGCGCAAGCGCTTCGTGCGCGAGGCCAAGACCCTCGCGCGCCTGCGCCATCCCAACCTGCCCAACGTGTTCGACGTGGGCGAGGCGCAGGGCACGGCCTATATCGCGATGGAGCACGTGCGCGGCGTCTCGCTCAAGGAGCACGTCCGCTCGCGCGGGGTGCCTTCGCCCGAGTGGACGCGTCGGGTCCTGGGCCAGGTCGCCCGCGCGGTGCACTACTGCCACAGCAACGGCGTCCTGCACCGCGACCTCAAGCCGAGCAACATCCTGCTCGAAGCCGGGACCGAGCGCCCCGTCCTGATCGACTTCGGCCTGATCACGATCGAGCGAGGGATCGCGGACGCGGACCTCAGCTTCGCCGAGCGGACGCGGCTCTCGCTCTCGGGCGAGCTGAGGGGGACCCCCCACTACATGTCTCCCGAGCAGGCCCACCCCGAGGAGGGACCGGTCACACCGCGCTCGGACGTCTACTCCCTGGGCGGAGTGCTCTACTTCCTGCTGACCGGCCGCGAGCCCTTTGGCGAGAAGGACTCGATCTACGCGGTCCTGATCGGGCTGATGCAGGAGCAGCCCGTCGACCCGCTGACCTACGCGCCCCAGGCGCCCGCCGACCTGGTCGCGGTCTACCGGCGCGCCATGGCGCGTCAGCCCGCGGACCGCTTCATGAACGCCGGTGAGCTGGCGGATGCGCTCGAAGTCCCTGCTGCAGCCGGCGGCCAGGTCTCGCCTGGTGTGGCCTTGCTGTTGGCGTTGGCGCTGGGCGGCCTGGGGGTCGCGCTGCCCCTCCTGGCGCTCGGCGGCCGAGAAGAGCTGGCGCTGGGCTCACCCAGCCCCTCCGCGACTGCTCCAGCGCCGACCCCGCCGAGCGAGCTCCAGAGGCCGCCGGCGCCAGTGGCCCCGCGCCTCGAGCCTCAGCTCACCCGAACGCCCAAACCCAGCCCCGACGAGACGTCGCTGCCGGAGATCGAGCCTGGGGAGCTCGTGCTGGGGGAGGCTCAGCCGACGCCCGTCGCAGCGGGGCAGGGTCAGCCGCCGACATGGCTGACGACGGCGCGGCGCGGCGGCGGCCTCGCCTGGGAGCGCGAGCTGCCCGGCCAGAGCTCCCAGCTCCGGCGAGTGGGACCCTGGACCCTGGTCGAGCGCAAGCAGGCAGGTTGGTTCGCGCTGGACGCAGCGGGCAAGTCCCACCCACTGGGCCCGGGCAGCGCTTGGGCCTGGGACGCGAGGAGCGAGCGCCTGCTCGCGCTGCGGGGCCAGCGAGTCATCGCGCTCGATCCGCTTCGCCCTCAGGGCGCGCGTGAGCTGACGCGCCTGAGCGAGGGGAGCGGCGTGAAGTTGGTGGCCGACGCCGAGCGCGTCTGGGTCGGCGAGCGCGAGCGCCTGATCTGCTGCGATGCCTCGGGCCAGGTGCTGTGGCGCGCCGATCACCCAGCTCGGGTCGAAGCGCCGCCCTTGCCCCTGGCGCCGAGCGGCGAGCGCGCGGTGCTCCTCGTCGACGCCCGCGGCGTTGCGCGGCTGCTCGCGGGCGAGACCGGGGACGAGCTGAGTCGCCTCGAACTAGGGGCGCCCGCCTCCTGGCCTCTCGTTGCGCTCCGCTCGGGGCGGGTGGTCTTGGCCGGCGCCAACGGGCGGCTGGCCCTGCTCGAAGTCGACGACTCAGCCAGCCTGCGCGAGGTTGGCTCGCTCGACCTGTGCGAGCCCCTCCTCGGCCTCCTGGTCGAGGGGCCGAGCGGTCAGCTCTACGCGACGGGGTGCAGCGGCCTCTACGCGATTTCGGCTGAGCTCGAGGTGCTCTGGCACGCTCCCCCCGTGCCGGAGTGGGGTCTGGCCCAGCACGGTCCGCTGCTCTGTGACCTCGACGGAGACGGACGGGTCGAGGTCGCCCAGGCTTGGCGGGAAGGGCAAAACCGCCGCAGCGTGTCCGTCTACGACGCGGGGGGGGCGGAGCTGCTCTGGATCGAGCTGGCCAAGGGAGCCCAGGCCGTGGCGGGCCCTCAGGCCAGCCTGATCAGCGAGAGCGAGGCCGGGGCGCGTCGTTGGCGCGCTCAGCGCCTCGTGCGCCCGCCCGGCGGCCTCAATCCGCGCCGCACGATCTGGTTGCTGGTGGCGGGGGCCTGGCGCCGCGCTCAGCAGGAGTGCCTTCGCCTCGGGTCGCCGACGGGTTCGGCGCTGGCGGCGCTGGCCCGCGCTCATCTCGGGGACCTCGGACCGGCGCGCGAGCAGGGCAGGCCGGCGATCGACCAGGCCCTCTCGCGGCTGATGCCGATCGTCGCGCCGCCGCGTCCGACGGTCGAGCAAATCAGCCGCCTGGTTGCCCCCCTCGGTGGGGGTGGCATGCAGCCGCCTGCCCGTCCGCTCCAGTCGCCGCGGCACGTCCCCTGGAGGGGGGGTCCCCAGCTGGGAGCCAGGTTCCCCTGGCGGCAGCGACCGATCGAGAGCAACGGACTGCGCTGCCGGCTCACCTCGCCCTTCCCCGGGCGGGCCGCCCCCGGCGACGTGCGCGAGCTGCGCTTCGAGCTCGAGCAGGCGGCCCAGCTGCGGCTCCAGATCAGCCATAAGGCCACCCGGGGCCAAGGGAGGCAGTTCGCCGAGTTGGAGCTGCGCCTCGACGGCGAAGTGCTCATCGCGCACCTCGAGGCGCCCCAGGACGTGGTCGTCGACCGCCTCGACCTGCCGGAGCTAGGCGCGGGTGAGCACGTGCTGGAGTTGGTCTCGACCCCGCGTAGCCTGACGGTGCACAAGTTGGACCAGGTGGTGCTCGAGCCGCGCTGAGCCAGTTGCAGAGGTATGGTTGCGCCCATGATCGACCCCGTCTCGAGCCCCTTCCTCGTGCCCTTCGACAGCGGCTGGCGCATCGAGCGCGCGGCGACCGCGCCGCCCGAGGACAAGCCCAAGAAGAAGACCTGCAAGGCGCGCCTGGGCGAGGCGGTCGAGCAGCTGGCGGAGCTGCAGCGCAAGCTCTACGCCCACGACCGCTACAGCCTGCTGCTCGTGTTCCAGGCCATGGACGCGGCGGGCAAGGACAGCACGATCCGCAACGTGCTCAGCGGCGTGAACCCGGCGGGCTGCCAGGTCAGCTGCTTCAAGAAGCCGAGCCACGAGGAATACGACCACGACTTCCTCTGGCGCCACGTCAAGCGCTTGCCCGAGCGCGGGCGGATCGGGGTCTTCAACCGCAGCCACTACGAGTCGGTGCTCGTGGTCCGGGTCCACCCCGAATACCTCGGCGGCGAGCGCCTGCCCTACCAGCCTGACGACCTCGACGCCCTCTGGCAGCAGCGCTACGAGTCGATCCGGGGGCACGAGCGGCACCTGGCCCGCAACGGCACGGTGATCCTGAAGTTCTTCCTGCACGTGGGGCGCGACGAGCAGCGCGACCGCTTCCTGGCCCGCCTGGAGGACCCCAGCAAGAACTGGAAGTTCTCGGCGGGCGACCTGGGCGAGCGCGCTCTGTGGGACGACTACATGGGCGCCTACGAGGACGCGCTCAACGCGACCTCGCGCCCTTGGGCGCCCTGGTATGCGATCCCGGCCGACGACAAGCCCTACATGCGAATGGTCGTGGCGGAGCTGGTGGTGCGGGCCCTCGAGAGCCTCGACATGGACTACCCGCGCCTGAGCGACGACGACCGCGAGCAGCTCAAGACCTACAAGCAGCGCCTCGAGGGGGGAGAGTGAGCATGCGGAGCATCCTGCCCCGGCTCGGGTTGACCTGGGCCTTGCTCCTGGGCAGCGCTGGCCTGGCCAGCGCTCAGGCCGAGCGCCTGGATCCGAGGGAGCCAGCCTTCGACGGGCCGACGCTCGGCCACGTCGCTCAGACCGAGGCCTGGCTGTGGCTGCGGGCGCCCAAGGTCCGCGCGGTCGAGGCGCGCGTGACGCCGGCCGGCGGCGAGCCCGCCACGCGCCAGCTCCCCTTCGAGGCGCTGGGCCGCGGCTTCGGCCGCCTGCGCTTGACGGGGCTGACGCCCGACACGGCCTACCAGGTCGCGGTCCGCGTCGGGGACGCGGGCCCGGTCGGGCTCTCGTTCAGGACCGCGCCACCCGAGCGGGCCTGGGGCAAGCTCCGCTTCGCGGTCGGCTCCTGCGCGCGCGAGGACGTCCAGCCGGTGTGGAAGGTCGTGCTCTCGGAGCGCCCCGAGCTCTTCGTGTTCCTCGGGGACCACGTCTACTACGGCAGGCGCGCGGCCGGCGGCCATGACTGGGACAGCGTGCCCAACATGATCGCCAAGCAGATGAGCCAGCGCCGCCGGCCCAGCCTGCTGCGCGTGCTCCAGACCACCCCCAGCTACGCGGTGTGGGACGACCACGACTACGGGCCCAACAACTCGACCCGCCGCTTCCCCCTGCGCGCGGAGTCGCGCCTGGTCCACCGCTACCTGTGGTCCGCCAATCCGGGCTTCGGCCAGGACGGCGAGGGCGTTTACTTCTCCTTCCGCCGCGGCCCGGTCGAGTTCTTCCTCCTCGACGACCGCAGCTTCAAGGAGGTCGGGGTGCCGCTCGCGCAGCGGACGATCTACGGAGCCAAGCAGCTCGAGTGGCTCAAGCGCGGGCTCCTGAACAGCACGGCCCCCCTCAAGGTCGTCGGCAGCGGGACCCAGGTCCTGCTCGGCTACCCGCTCGCCGAGGGCTGGCAGCAGGCCCCCGCC
>CALDQK010000726.1 GCA_937911525.1 uncultured bacterium | reverse complement strand
ATCGCCCTCACCCCAGAGACGCGCCGGGTCCTCGCCCGCCGTGGCTCGCTCTTCTCCTAGGAGGCAGCTATGGCTGAGACCCCTATCGAACAGCTCCTCGGCGTCGACACCCTGACCGGCCTGATTCGGCGCTTCGCTGACCAGGCAGACAACCGAGCCTGCACGGCGCTCTTCGCCGCTCACGCCAAGCAGATCCTCCCTCGGGGGCGATCCGCCAAGTGGGACGAAGTGCAGTTCTCGCGCCACCTCGCTCCCGTGACCGGGATCGAGAGCCCACACACCCAGGCCAGGCGCCTGGGGGTCAAGCAGCGCGCGAGCCCCATGGCCATGGTCAAGCTCTACAAGGACCTCCCCTCGAGCCACCTGTTCTTGAATCGGGCCCCGGGCGCGGACACCCAGGAGGCGTCGGCGATCCTCGCGGACGAACTCCAGGACCTCGCCAACCTGATCGAGAACACCAAGGAGTTCCTCGCCTGCGGGACCTTGCTCGGTCGGCTGCGGGTGAACCAGCAGACGGTGCCTGGGTCTGAGATCGAGTTCGACCTCGACTGGGACGTGCCCGAGACGGCGTCCGTCGACTGGGGGGACAAAACGGCGCTTCTCCGCTCGGAGGAGTTCGGTCGCCTCAAGAAGGTGTTCAAGGATCAGAGCGGAATCCGCGCGGGCGAGGTGATCGCCAACGCGGACACCGAGGGCCTCCTGGTCAAGAACGAGGAGATCAAGGGCTTCGCCAAGGAGGTCCTGAGCCTTCAGATCCTCCAAGGCGGACCGAGGCAGGGCGCGAGCCCACACTGGTCCGGCCTGGGTGGCTTCCAGTGGCGCTTCACCGACGGGAGCTACAAGCCCGAGAAGGGTCCCGTCACCGACTACTGGCCCGGCGACACCGCGCTCGTGCTGCCCGACGCAGCCCGCCTGCGGAGCGTCTTGGGCTGGGCGGAAGGTCGAGTGTTTGTGCCAGGCGGGAGTGTCTTCGCGTCCGCGGAGCAGGCCACGAGCCTGATCCGTGAGGCGCGGGGCTACTACGCCTACGCCCAGCTCCGCAGCGATCCCGTGGGCGTCCGGGTCTATGCGGGGTGGTACGGCCTGCCCGTGATCCTCAACCCGCAGGGCCTCCTGCGGGTCCGCACGCGACCCCAGGCGGCGCCTGCGCCGACCCCTGCTCCCTAAGTGTCCTCAGCGGTCACGTCAGCCCGCTCGCGGGCTGGCGTGGCCCCTCTCCCCCGAAAGGAGGTCTCGCCATGTGGCCTCGCGGTACCGCCCTCGTTCCCGACCTCAAACGCGTCGCCCAGCTCACCGGCGCTACGCACCTGCGCAACCTCGAAGCGTCGGGCCAGCTCCAGCTCAAGGACCTCTTGGTCACCGCCTCCGACGCGATCTTGGATCGGGCCTGGGCAGAAGGAGACGCGGTCGCTGGCGTCGACGCCTCGCTCTACGAGCGGGCCGTGGCGTTCCAGTTCCTCGGGCTCTTGGCTGCGCAGAACTACCTCCGCAGCGGCGACAGCGCCGAGGTCGCCATGCAGCGCTACTTCGGGCTCAGCGATCGCTACTACACCCAGGTCCGCGTTCGCCGCCAAGACGGGGGCGTAGGGCCCGTGCGCCGAGGACAAACCCCTCGGATCCACCACCCCAGCGGGCCCTTTCGGCCTCACCCGGACGCGCTGTGACTCGCGCTAGCTCCTGGCCGCGTGGTCCGCCCTGCTCACCCCCGTCCCCACTCCCCTCTCTCTCGCTTCCCCCTCTCCCTCTGCTGCTGGAGGCCCCATGGCCTGCTCGAAACCCACCACCCCCTGGACCCTCTACCGAGGTGACGCCTTGCGCCGCCTCGCCTCCCTCGAACCCGAGTCGATCGACGCGATCGTGACGGACCCGCCCTACTGCGCAGGCGGCTTCACCGAGAAGGAGAAGCAAGCCGCCAAGTGCATGGGGATCACGAACAAGCCCAAGGAGGAGTGGTTCGTGGGCGACAACATGGGCACGGCAGGCCTCTGCTTCCTGCTCCGCTCCGTCGCCTGCGAGGCGCTCCGTCTGCTCAAGCCGGGTGGCTCGCTGCTCGTGTTCTGTGATTGGCGCATGGTCTCGGCCCTCGCGCCCGCGCTCGAGTCCGCGGGACTCCGGCACCAGAACCTGATCGTCTGGGACAAGGGCAGCATTGGCCTGGGGCGGGGCTTCCGCCCGCGTCACGAGCTGGTGCTGCACTTCACCAAGGGCGGCAGCAAGGCCCGCTACTTCACGCGCTCGGGCTCGAACCTGATCGCTTGCAAGCGGGTCCCTGGCCGCACGCGGAATCACCCCACCGAGAAGCCGGTGGAGGTGTTCGAGAAGCTCCTGGAGGTCGTCTGTCCCGAGGGCGGCACCGTCCTCGATCCCTTCGCGGGCAGCGCCGCCAGCGGCGAGGCCGCCCTCCGCTCAGGGCGGAACTGGATCGGCGTCGAGCTCTCGGGCGAGTTCTGCCGCAAGAGCCGCCAGCGACTCCGACAGGTCGCCAGCGAGGTCGCGGCCTAGACGCCTGTTCGGTCCGTCTCGGCTGAGCGGGGCGGCGTCTCGCCGCCCCGCTCCAGCCCTTCCCACGTTCTCAGGAGGTGCCCGTGAGGCTCCATGTTCGTTCCTTCTCTCGCCGCTGGGCGCTGCGTGTCCAGCAGCTCTACGCCCGCGCGATCCTCTCGGGGCCACCACCCAAGCGTGGCGGCGTTCCCGGGGGCACCCTCTCGAGCCGCGTCCTGGACGCGAGCCTGATCTCGTTTCGCCGCTGGGGCTTCGTGTTCTCGCCGAGCAAGCTCGGCGCGAAGTTCCGCTTCTGGTGGAAGGGAACCCGTCGCCAGGGAGGTCGTGGGCGGACGGTTTCGCTCAACGAGGCGCAGCTGGCGGAAGACCTCCGTCGCGAGCTGCTCGCTCAGATCCGCCGGGCGGATCGCTCGTGAGCCTCCTCCCCACGGTCACGCACGAGCTGGAGGCGCTCGTCGCGCAGGCCCTGAGCCTCCCCCCAGAGGCCGTCTATACCGGCCCGGAGCCGCGTCACGTCCCTCGCAACGGGCTGGAGGTGTGGCTGGAGCCGCTCCGGCCCCAGCAGCCTGAGCCTGGCGTCTCGGCCTATCTCTACGCGCTCCACCTTCGCCAACTGGTGGTGGATCAAGCCGCGGGCTCGTTCGGGGCCGCGTCGCTTGCACTCTTTGAGCGAGCCGACGTGCTGCGAGCTGCCCTCGACGGAGCGCGTCCCTTCGCCGATCGCGTCCCCGCCTTGATCGGGACAGCGCTTGAAGGCGGGCAGCTCGCGACTCGCGACCAAGAACTCTCCCTGGAACTCGACATTAAGGCGGTGGTCTATGACTGATCTCAAGAAGCCCCAGGCGGCCTGGATTCGGCTCGTGGGGCACGAGCTGGCAGCGAGCTACCTCGCCGTTCTTGGCGAGCTGCGCGAGCTGGAGTGCCGCTACACCCAGGAGCGGACTCGCGTTCTCGTCCTAGGCGATGCCGTCGTCGCGGGACCCAAGGGGATTCGGCTTCAAGGCGTTGAACTGGGGCGCAACACCGCCGCTGATGGCTCGCTCTGGGTGTCGATCGACGCCCAGCGTGGCG
This sequence comes from uncultured bacterium, assembly GCA_937911525.1. Taxonomy (GTDB): domain Bacteria; phylum Planctomycetota; class J058; order J058; family J058; genus NORP233. The sequence continues at coordinate 17,963 of CALDQK010000726.1, read as the reverse complement.
TCCGCCTGGCCACGGCTCCCGGCCTCCAAGGTCAGGTCGCTAAGGGTCCTCAGGGCCAGCTGCAGCCCGTCGGGGGGTCAGGGCTCAGCGGGGGCTGGGACCCGCCGCCAGGCAACGCCGTCCTTCAAGACGTCCGGGTCGTGGTCGTGCCGGACTGGGTGGCTCGCGTCGACGGCGTCTGGGACGGGAGCGAGCCGCAAGACCGCGAGGCCCGCCGCGTGTTCCTCGACGCGCTCGCCTTCGCCGCTGAGCGGCTTCGCGAGGCCCGCTTCACGGTCCTCGACGCGCTCCGAGAGTGGGCGCAGCTTCGGGGGAGCGAGTTCCTCGGCATTGCCGTCGCGGACCTCGCCCGAGAGCAGGTCGTCCGTGACCCCAGCGGATCGGTCTCCCGCTCCCGCCAGGGCTTCCTCGCCGACGTCGCAGCCGCCATGCACGCCGAGAGCAACGCGGGTCCGCAGAGCGTCGCGCCTCGAACCATCGTCGCAGCAGCCGCTGCCTTCGCTGCAGGGAACCGCGGTCGCGCACGCCTTCGCCCCTTTCAGCCCGGCCCAGCCTGCCCCGTGGCTCGTTGGAGCTTCCGCTGCACGCAGGGCGCGGAGCAAGGACAGGGCGGCCTCGAGGAGTTCGCCTGTGTCGCGAGGCTCCGGGGCAGCGAGGAGACCCTCCGCTTCGAGGGCGTGCGGATCGGCTTTCCCTTCGTGGGCCCTCGTGACTTCGGCCCGCTCCTGCTGGAGCGTGACCCCAGCAAGAAGGGCGACCCCCAGGACCAGCTCCTCGGCGACCTCGCCGGGCTGACCCTCGGCGGCGAGCGATCGACCAACACCGACGGCGGCGTCCTCCACTGGCAGCTCCTCAAGGAGCCCGCAGGCACCTGGGCGGTCGAGTTCTACATGAGCCTGGCTCTGGGGTCGGGTGACCTCGTCGCCAGGGCCGAGGGCGTTCAACCCGGCGCTCCCTTCCGAGCCAGCGAGCGGAACGTCTCGGGCCTGTGGCTGGTCTGGGCGCTCGGCGCACAGCCCCGCCACAAGGCAAGTGGACACCTTGATCTCCACTTCTTCCGCGCGGACGGAACGCCCGACACGTTCACGGTCGAGACCTCCCTCCAGAGCGAAGGCCGCATTCAGAGCCTGCTTGCGAGCGAAATCGGCGCCGCGCTGCCGAGCTCTCCCACGCCAACCATCCCCGACGACCTGGCCCGCGCAGGCGTCCTCAGCTCCTTCCTGATCGGAGACTCCGCATGAGCAACCCTGCTACCCCCTCGACTGCAGCGGAAGCTGGCCCCACCCCCTCGGGCCTCTCGGTGTCCACGGGGGACCTAGCCTTCGTGCTGCAGGTCCTGATCCCGCGCGTGTGGGTCCGCGGTCCGGAGGTCGACGCCCTCGTCGACCTCCGGGCCAAGCTCGAAGCGATCCTGGAGGAGGTGGACCGTGACCCTCCTGCTTGAGGTCCAAGGGCCGCACACCTTCCGTTTCCACGTCCAGGGCGCCTTCGAGCCACGCCTCGAACCGGAATGGGAGCAGGGCTCGATCCGCTCGCTGCGGGAGGTCTGGGAGATCCCCGGCGCTCGCTTCCTCAGCACCGACGACCGCTTCTGGGACCGCTGGACTCAGTTCCTGGGGCTCCTCCGGACCCGGGATCCCGGCGTCTCGGTGCGCCTGCTCGACGCCTCGGGCCCTCAGGAGCGTGAGGTCTGGAAGCTCGGCGCTCCAAGCCACGAGGACTTCCGAATCGAGCAGGTCCGCGCTCGGGGTGACGACCTCCTTCCTCAGAGCAGCTGGCGCTCGCTGACGGCGGTCACGCTCACGATCTCGGCCGTTCAGCGCTTCGCCGATACCCAAGGAGTCACGGGCTGGTCGCAGGAAGTCAGCAACCGCTACGACCCAGGCGGCCTCCAGGTCCTCGAGTGGCGGACCGAACTCACGACCCGGGAAGGCACGAGCGCGATCGAGCGGGCGCGGCGCCTGGGGCGGATCGACGTCCGCCCCTTCGGCGAGCGCTACTCCTACGAGACGAACGGCCCCGACGGCGTGGACGTGGTCGCGCTCGACGCCGACGAGCGCAGGCAGCGCGTCCCGACCCAAGCCGTCGCCGTCTCCCGGGTTCGCCAGTGGGGCACTCGGATCGGGGTCCGAGGGCCTGGCGAGGGACCCACGGAGGTCAGCCTCAGTCGGCGTGTCCGACGCACGCCGGACGGCGTCGTGACCACGGTCCGCGCCACCGCTCAAGGACCCCACGCGCGACGTTGGGTCGAGGCCAAGGCGCCCGGCAGCCCAACGACGGCAGAGGTGTTCGAGGAGGAGGCCCGGCGCTACGCCGAAGGCACCTGGACGATCGAGGGCGGCTCCACGCCCAGCGGCGAGCCGCGCCTGGAGGTCAAGACGGAGCTGAGTGGAGGGCATAGGGGCTTCGACTTCGAGATCGCGGCCAACGGCTACCCGCCCGTGCTCTTCGAGGGGGGGCTCAGCCCCTGGCGCCTCGTGGTGCGCCTCCGCGTGGTCGCCAAGGAGGTCGCCGACTTGCGCTGGCCGCAGGTCCTTCCGCCGCCTTGGCGGCTCGACTTCGACGGCTCCAGCGAGAGCGAGCCCTTCCGCGAAGGGAACGACTGGGTGCGGGAGGCCACGCTCCTCTACTGGAGCCAGACGCGTCCGCCCGCGTCGCCCCGGGACCTGTTGCTGAACGGCCCCAAGCAGCGGGCTGGCTACGTGCTTCGAGTTCCCTCGTGAGGGGCCCCGACGTCCGTGTGGTCGTCCTCGGCCTGCGTCGGGCGGAGCGTCAGCTCCGCCGCCTGTTCCGCGAGCGCCGCTTGGCCGAGCGCCAGGCGCGTCGCCTGGAGCGAGACCTCGAACACCTCAAGCGCCAGCAACGGGCACGCGAACGAAGGAGCGGGTCATGAGTCGCGAAGTCCTCCTCAACCTCAAGACGAACCACTACGAGCGAGCCCTCAAGCTCGTCCAGAGGATTCGCCAAGGCGCACGCGAAGCGCTTCAGCAGACCCAGGCCGCGGACGACGCCCAGCAGCGTCAGGGACGGCTGAGAGCCCGCGCCAAGCGGCTTCGAGGCCGCGACGTGGTCGCAGGGCAGCAGGGTCGCTTCGGCGCGGCAGTCGGCAGCGTGGGCTCGGCGCACGAGCGGGTCGACTCGATCCTGAGCGCGATCGAGAGCCGCTCCGTGGGCTCGATCGCAGCCAGTGTGGGGCAGTTCTTGCCTGGAATCGGGCCGATCCTGGCCGTCGCGGGTCCGCTCATGGATCGGCTCATGGCCTACGTCGACGAGCGGATCGAGATCAAGGTCGCGGTCCTCGAAGCCAAGACCCTCGCGCGCCTCGAGGAGGAGCGGCTGCGCGACGACTACACGCGGCGCCTCCGTGAGGACCCGAGCTTCGAAGCCGAGCAGGCCCACGAAGGGTTCTTCCGCCTGATCCGCGAGGAGGCTGCCCTCGGCAAGCGAGTCCACCGCCTGGATCTCCTGGGGGAGCTGTAGTGGAGACCCACTGCTCGTATCAGGGGCTTCCGGTCCACGCGTGCACCTTCCGCCGCACGCGTGGCTGGACGGGAGACGTCAGCACGGTCCAGTTCCTCGCGCACGAGTTCCCCAAGGGCTTCGTGTTCGAGACGCCCAAGCCAGGCGACCTAAGCCGTCCTCGGCGGACGTCCTCACCAGGGATCGACTGGAAGCGAAACGCGGCCCTCTTTGCCCGCCGCCTCCACTGGGTCGGGCCTCTGGTCATGGCGGAGCGCAGTGTGGGCGGGAAGGAGCACGTCGTTGAGGTCGAGCTGTTCTGCATGAGTGTGGCTGCGGTGCGGCGCGACGGCGACGGCCGGGTCACGCTGGTCGAAGCGCACCTGGTCGACGAGCGCTTCTTCTGGGGCCAGGGCTTCCTCAGGCGCTGGTCCTTCAATCGGACCGGCCTCGACGGGGAGTACCGCAAGGACTCGCTGCAGGACGACGGGTCGCCCTTCACGCTCCTCGCGGTCGCGGAGGAGGTGGCCTCTTGCCTCTTCGATCGACCTGCGTTGGGGCATGTCCCCGAGCCCTGGAAAACCGAGACCCCTGAGATCGAGTTCCTCTCCTTCTGGCGCGCCCGCCGCGCCATGATCCGCCTCGCAGGCCAGCACGGGCTTCTGGAGCCCTGCCTCGGTCTCGCGGACGGCGGGCTCCACCTCTACCGCGCAGGCGAGGGGAGCGTGGGAGCGGGGCCGGAGAACGCGACCCCGCTTCCGCCCGAGCTGCTCCTCCACCGCAGCGGAACCGGGCAGGGACAGGGAACCGAGGCGACCTTCCCGCCTGACTGGATCGTGGTTGTGGGCGGTGTGCGGGTCGCCAGTGTCCAGCTCGACGACCTCGAGCCGGTGCTCGTGATTCAAGGCGAGCCGGTTCCGCTGACCGAGAAGACGGTCCGGACGCTGACCAAGAACAAGCATGGCCTCAAGTGGCTCGAGGCCTTTGTGCTCGTGCCCCAGGCCTGGCAGAACGACGTCGACCTCCGTCCCGAGGTGATCCTCCTCCTCCGCGAGCAAGCCTGGCGGCTCTGGCGGATCCCCAGCGTGGAGCAAGGCGTCGACGCCGAAGTGCCCGCCGAGCGAATCGAGGACCTCCTGAGCGGGCTCCGCCAGGCCACGCGGAAGGAGCAGACGATCCAGCCGGGCCCGAACGCGCACCTCCTGCCCTTGCTGCCTCGGGCGGAGACCCAGGCAGGTCGGCGTCTCCCGGTTCAGGTCGAGTCGTACCGCTTCGCGAGCGTTCAGATCGCACTCGCCCCGGCTGCGGCGCAGGAGTCGTCAGCCAAGACGCGTCAGCGCCTTCGTCGCCTCCGCGAGCAGATCGAGCGCGCCGCGCAACTGCAGGGCGACCCCAGTCCCTGGAACAAGAGCGACTGGTTCTTCCTGTTCAGCGAGCGCTACGCCAAGCCGCAGACGCTCTGGAAGTTCGTGCGCGAGCTCCAGGCGGCGAACGTCAGCTACGAGGAGTTCATGGCGGTCTTCGAGCAGGCGCGGCTCGTCGATCGGATCCAAGAGACCACGGGCGAGCTGGGCTCGGCCTACGACCAGGAGCTGACCAAGCTCTACGAGCTGGACGGTGAGCTGGGTGGGTTGGGTCCCGAGCTGTGGTCGCTGGCCAAAGAACTCGTCGCCTTCGAGAAGACCGCCGCTGAGCAGCGCGACTCCTTCGAGGAGGTGGACGAGGAGATCGAAGAGCAGGCAGCCACCTTGCGAGACAAGCTGGCAGGAGCCCTGCGGGAGGTCGAACGCAAGCGGATCGATCGCCAGCGGCGCCAGCGCTCGAGCACGCAGCGTCGCGTGCTCAAGCCGCAGCACGCGCAGTTCCTGCGCAACCTCCCCCTCCGTGTCGACCCCCACGCGTCCGTCTACTCGGCCGAGCTGGGGATCGTGCGTACGAGCGGGCTCAGCGGGCACGTCCGCGACCCAGGTGTGCCTGTCGCTGAGGCCACGACCTTCGTCCCCAAGTCGCCCCGCGTGACCTTCGGGGCCGTGGTCCGGCCTCGCCTGACGACTCGCCGTCCCGTGACGGGCACTGGCAGCGGTGCGGGCGTAGCCGCCCTCAACGACCAAGAGACCTACTACACCGCCGCGTTCCGGCGTCAGGGGCAAGGCCGGGTCCAGCCTGTGTCACTCGAAGACGTCCCGCGAGGGCATGGCGTCGTCGTGCGGCGTCCCGACCTGGTCGAGCTGGTGCCGCTCAAGGGAGCTGGCAACCGCTCTGCCCTGGATCGAACCGCGGAAGGAATCGCGCGCGAGCAAACGGCACAGCCCAGCGTGCGCCAGTCAGGGCACTTCGTCCTGGCTCGGCCTTGGCCGGTGGAGTGCAACGGAGTCGTCTCTGGAATCGAGATCCGGCTGCGACCGGGGGCGAAGGGCTTCACGACCACGGTGTTCCTGGGGAGCGAGGCTCGTCCCCTCAAGGGCACGGGCTCAACGCAGGTTCGGACGCCTCCACTCGGTCTCAGCGACTCGGCGAAGCGGGAGGGCATGTGAGTGCGTCTGGAGCCCCGCGCGATTCGATCGCCCACACCCAGCTCTTCGTGCCCGTGGACGCGACCGGGCGCGACTTCTACGACCTGGGTCGCCGCTTCGCGACGCCCGTCGCGGTCCTGACCGAGGTCAACCGAGACACGCAGCACCGTTACGCGAAGCAAACGGGAGCCTGGGATCCGCGCTGCCTTCGCTGGCACGACCTCAAGCGCCAGGTCGCCGGGCTGGGGATCGCGGATCGAAGGCTCTCGGTCCAGGTCGTGAACGACTACGAGGCGGAATACGAGGACGCTCGCTCGGGGGACGCGCCCTTCGGCCAGCCTGAGGTCTTCACCTCGGCCAACCGGACGACGCGGGAGGTCGACACGTCTGGACGCGTCGCGCTCCCAAGCAGCCACCGACGAATCATTGACAGCGAAGACGACCGCTACGCACTTGGCCTGACCTGCCGCTCAATCGCGCTCCGCGCCGCAACCAACGAGATCCCAGACGCTCAAGTCGAAGTCGAAGTCGAGCGGGTCCACCAGAACGTCCGCTTTCACGAGCGAGGAAGTGCAGGCGGCACGACCTTCCTCAGCGAGGCCGTCTCGGTTGGAGGCGTGACCTTCTTTGGAGCCGCTGCGGTCAGCGCGGCGAGGCTCGCAGTGCAGGCGGGGCGTGACGCTGCGGCAGCGGCGAGCGCTGCGGTGACGGGCCGCTCGGTCCCACGCGAGCCCAAGCCGGTTCCCGTGGTGCCCGATCTCGATCCTCTGCCTTCACCCAGCGCGCACTCGGTCCCGCTCCTCAACCATCCGGCGGGCTACGTCTGGAGCACGAGCGGGCGCGCGGGGCTCCTGGGAACGCTGGTCGTCCCCGAGGGGGCGTCGGGTCACTACTTCACGGGACGTGAGGGCACACGGATTGGGCCTCTTCCTTGGCGCCACGACGCGCAGGTCTCCATGGGTCCTGAGACCGTCGGGCGGATTGTGTTCGTGGCCAACGACGCCGCCCAGATCGAGCGCGGAACGGGGCGAAAGATCAAAGGAGAAATGTGGGCGGATTCGTCGCGCGCGAACAAGGACACCGAGCTTGGTTTGGAGACGGTTCAGTTCCGTCCGGTGATCGCCGTCGACGCGGACCTCCCGCCGCGCTACCCACCGCCTCCGCCGCCCTGGGAGCCGCCTCCTCCCGAAGAGGAGGACGAAGACCAGGACGACGAAGACGAGGACGGAGCTTCCGGCGAAGGAAACCCCGCTGGCAAGCGGCGTCAGCGGGTCCGCCCGCCTGCGGGGAGTCCCAGGACGCCCCGCGAGCTGATTCTGGTGGGCGGAGGTCCCTTCTTTGAACTGCCTCCCGTCAAGCACCCCGAGGGTCAGGCCCGCGACCTGTCCGGGCCGGGCGTGCCCTGCCCGAACAAGACCGCAGGAGTGCTCCTGGGCCCGAGCGTGCGCGAGGAACAAGAGTCCGGCGCGGTCAAGGTTCCCGGAGGCTGGGTCCAGTTCCACGGCTACTCGGCGCTCACGCCCGTCCCGGGTGGGCTGGTCATTGGCGGTGTTGAGCAACCAATCCGTCCGCCGCGAGCGCCGCGTGGCCGGGTCAGCGACCGCCCCGTCGTTCCCGTCGGCCTCTCGCCGCCTCCAAACGAGGACGAGAAGCGCAAGCGGAGGGGCGTCGTGGTCCTGCCTCCCTTCGGAGGGGATCGCGGCGTTCCGCGCGGCCACGGAGAGCGCTACGAGCGCGCCAAGCGACGCTGGAGGCGGGATCGCGCCGAGGAGGAGCGGATTCGCGAGCTGGAGGAGCTGGAGCAGCGGCTGCGCAACGCAGGGCGCGAGCGCTACGCGGATCGCGTTGGCCGTGCTCGCGAGCGTCTCGTGGCTAAGCGGCGGGAGCGGCAGGAGCGACAACAACGGCTGCGGGACTACAAGGCGCGCAAGAAGCGTGAGGCCGCAGAGCGGCAGGCGAAGCGCGAGGAACGCTGGGCCAGGGCCCGGCGTCAGCGACGCGAGCGGCGCGAGCGCAGGCGCAGAGAGCGTGAGGAGCGACCGCGACGTCGAGACACCGCTCCCCAAGGCGGCTACGTGATCGACGTTCGCAACCCCGACCTGGGTTCGCTCTCTCCAGAGCAGCGCAAGCTCCTCGAGCGAGACGTGGCACGAGGCTGGCTCGACCCGAGCGTCTTGGGGTTGGCGAGCGATCGTCCGCCCGAGCCCCGGCGCATGGGGGAGTGGAACGTGGCCAACGCCCCGCTCCCCTTCCTCGGCAGCGTCGGCAGCTTGGAGCAGTGGGCCAACGTCGCGACCTACCAGCTCCGGGCCCTGCAACGGATCGTCTTAGGCGCCTTTGGTGGGCCCGACTACCTCGCATCGAACCTGGCTCTCGTTGACCAGAGCGGCACGGGGCACTTGCTCGCGGGCTGCGGCAAAGGGCCCGTCCTCACGGTCCGGGCCTGCGGAGGTGTCGCCCTCTGCGTGGAGGGCGACCTCGTCGTCAAGGGGCGAATCGTCGAGGGGGACGCGACAAGCCAGGTCAGCCCGCCATGTCGACGAACGCCCGAGGTGCCAAGCGAGGAGGTGAGCCATGAGCTGTAGCAAGGGAGAGAAGGGCCCGAAGAGCCGCACGCCGATTCGGCTGACGGTCTGCTACGAGCGCACCTCGTTGGAGGAGTGGATCGAAGGTCTCGCACTCTTGGCGGAAGCCCACCTCCAGAGGGCGCGAGCAGGCGTTCCAACCAACCCCCTTGCTTTCCAACGCCCCGATCCGCTAAACGGGACGGACGAGACCGGGGTTGCAGCCCCGATCTCGCCCTAACCCCGACGACCTATCGAGGAGGTCACCGTGGCTGCACGGAATCGTACCCGTCCCAAACCCACTTCTCACCCCTCCAAGCGCGTGGCGATCTACGCCCGGCGCTCCAAGGAGGACCGAGACAAGACGGCCTCGCTCCCTGAGCAGATCGAAGCCTGCCGTCGCTACGCCGAGGAGCGTGGCTGGGGGGAGATCGTCCGAGTCGAAGGCGAGAACCGCTCGGGCGTGAGCGGCTTCGACCGCCCCGTCTTCCAGCGCCTGATCAAGGCGGCCGAGGCGGGCGACTTCGAGGTCCTCCTGACTCTCGACATGTCGCGCTTTGGTCGCTTCGACGCGGACGAGCGTGGCTACTGGGTGACCCGCCTGCGGGCTGCTGGGGTCGAGGTCCGTCACGTCATGGACGACGATCGGCTGGCAGGTGAGGCCGGGCCGATCATGGGTGCCGTCCTTCAAACGGGTCAGCGCGAGCACTCGGTGAAGACGGCCTACAAGGTCACGCTCGGTGCTCTCGGAGCGATCAAGCGAGGCTTCTGGCCCGGGGGCGGCGTCCCCCTCGGTTACCGCTTGGAGCGGCGAGCTGACTTCGACGGAACCGGCAAGCGCGACGCGACCGTCAAGATTGTGCCCGAAGCAGCCGCGCTCGTGAGGCGGATCTTCCAACTCCGGATCGAGTTCGGCCTCGGCTACAAGACGATCGCTCGGCGGCTCAACGACGACGACAAACGAACCCAGCGCGGCTCGCTCTGGACTGCAACCTCAATCAAGTCAATCCTGGACAACCCCGCCTACAAGGGGGACCTGGTCCGGGGGCGGAAGGGGTTCAAGTCGAAGTTCTACGTCGGCAACGAGAGCGGTCCCGAAGCGATCGGCGAGCCAGGTGCCAAGGTCGGATACGAGATCAAGGACTACTTCCCTGTGATCGTTGACCGCGAGACCTGGGACGCTGGCCAGAGAGTCGCGAGGGAGCGACGCAAGAAGTTTGGTGGAGGACGGAAGACCGCGGACTGGGGGCGCTGCGTGCTGACCGAGTTCGCTGTCTGCGGTGCGTGTGGCGGCTCGGCGATCATTGCGGAGGGAACCAGCGGGAAGAAGCACCGCTACTCCTACATGGTTTGCGCAGCCAAGACGCGTGGCGCTGCCACGACGGAAGAGTGTCGGCTCGTCCGGGCCCAGGAGAACGCCTTGACCCGGCGAGTGTTCGAGGAAGTGAGGAGGCTGGCTGAGCAGATCGATCCGGCCCAGGTCGCGGCGAGAGTGCGAGCCAGGATCAGCGAAGCCGACGAGCCTGGCGTCGATCTCAAGAAGCTGGAGAGGCAACGAGCGAAGCTGGCTCGCAAGAGGCGGGAGCTGTTGCTCTCGGACAACGAGTTCGTCCGTGAAGGTCTAGAGGTCCTCGCGGAGGAGGACGCCCGGCTTGCGCGCGAACTGGAGGTTGCGCGACGCAAGCAACAGGCGGTGCCTTTCGATCTGGAGGAGGGAATCCAGTCCGCAGTGAGCGCGGCGCTCGCGATCACCTCTCCCCCCGACCCAGGCGCCAGGGACGCGCTGCGGGCGACGCTCCGCAGCTTTATTCGCGAGATCCGAATCATGCCCAGCCCGCTTCGGAAGGCAAAGCACGTCGAGCTGACGCTGCTCACGCCGGAAGGACTCGCAGGCGTAGTTATCGGAGAGGGGACGTCGTCTACGCCCTCGCCAACCCCGCCGCGGCTGACCTGGTCGAGACCCTCGACGAGTGGCCGGGCTTGCACTTCGGCCCCGAGGCCTGGGGTCAGTCCTTCCCTTTCGAGTGTCCCGAGGGCGCCTTCTTCGGCGGCCGCGGAAGCGCGCTCTCCCCCGACCCCGAGGTCGCCCGCCGCCAGCGCGAGGAGCAGCGACACGAATACGCCCAGGACCTGAAGGCCGCGTTCCAGGCCGATCGGGACGCGGGCTACACGAAGGAGGAGGCCCGCCAACGGGCAGCCCGCCGTCGCCGAGAGCGAAAGCGAGAGCAGTCGCGCGAGCGAGACCGGAGCCGGCTGCCCGAGAGCGCGACCCTCAGAATCGTCACGCCCCCGACCTACGCGCCGATCCAGCCCCAAGCCCGCGTCCTGATCCAGGCGAGCCTCGACGAGCGCGAGGCCGAGCACCGCCGTCGCCGGAGCCAAGAGGGCAAGAGCGTGCTGGGCGCCGAAGCCGCGCAGGCGGTGGACCCTCTCTCGAGCGCAGGCAGCACCGTGCCCGACTACGGCCTGACCCCGGTCGTGGCGTGCAGGGACCGCGAGCAGCGCAAGGGAATCCTCAAGTGCCTGGTCGGCTGGCGGCGTCGCTACCACGCGCTGCGCAAGAAGTGGCCGAAGCAGCGCAACAAGGAGTTCCCGCTGGGGACCTACCAAATGGCCGTCGCGCACGACGCGAAGGTCATGAGCGAGCAGAAGGCGCTCGACGAGGGCCTGATCTACACGCCGACCGGCCCGCCGCGCTGGATCTAGCGCCCGGCCGGCGCGCATTCCCCACAAGCCCACCAACCCGACCTCGGTCGCCAGCAGGCGGCCGGGGCTGGTCGTCGTCCGGATCGCGCGACGCGAAGCGCCTGCGAGGCCGCTGGGGAGGCCGCCGCGGCGGGGTGGTCGGGGCCATTCGGGCCCTTCCCTGGGAAGGTCCCGGATGGCCCCTTTCGGCTCGCTCAGCCCAGCCGCTCGGCGCCCGCGTAGATCCGTCCGCTTTGCCCGCGCAGGAAGCCGACCAGGGTCTGGTCCTGCTCGAGGGCGAGCTCGACCGCGAGGCGGGTCGGGGCCGAGACCGAGGCCAGCACGGGCACGCCCAGGCGGAGGGTCTTGAGGACGAGCTCGTAGCCGGCGCGACCCGAGAGGATCACCGTCGCTTGGCTCAGGTCGCGCCCCTCGGCTAGGCAGGCACCCAGGGCTTTATCGAGCGCGTTGTGACGTCCCACGTCCTCGCGGATCGCCCAGGGCTCGCCGCTGGCGGCGTCGAACACGCCAGCGGCGTGGCAGCCGCCCGTGGCTTGGAACAGGACCTGACCCTGCCGCATGCGCGCCTCGCAGGCGTGGAGGGTGGCGAGCGTCGTCTGGGGGCCGGCTCCCAGCTCGGGGAGCCCCGCGCTCAGGCCCTCGGCGCTGACCAGGCCGCAGAGGCCGCAGGAGGGACGCACGGCGTGGGCCCGGGTTAGGCGCTCGCGCGCCACCGGGCCGAGCGCGACTCCCTCGGCGAGGCGGACCTCGACCCGGTCGGTCGGGCTCTCCTCGCCGCGCGGGAACTCGCGCAGGCTGGCGATCGCAGCCGGCGCTACGATCCCTTCGGCGCAGAGGAAGCCGCGCGCCAGGGCGAGGTCGTCGCCCGGGGTGCGCATGGTCAGCACGTGCTGGTCGCCGACCTCGATCAGGAGCGGCGCCTCGTCGATCACGCAGGCGGGGCCCTGGTCGCTCTCGACCCAGGCCGCGCCGGGCGGCCTCTCCTCCGCGCCCGCGGGCCTCACTGACCGCTGAAGCTCGGGGCGCGCTTCTCGCGGTTGGCGGCGATCCCCTCCTTGGCGTCGGCGCTGGTGAACAGGCGCTGCTGCAGCTCGCGCTCGAGGCCGAGGGCCTCCGCGAAGGGGAGCTCGGCGCCGGTCTGAACGGCGCGCTTGATCAGGCCCACCGCCAGGCTGGCCCCCTGGGGCGGCACGAAGCGGGCCGCGTAGTCGCGGACCGCGGCCTGGAAGCCGGCGGCGTCCTCGCTCTCGAACACGGCCTGGACCAGGCCCTCCTGCTTGGCCTCGTCCACGCTCAAGAGGTCGCCGGTGAGCATCAGCTCCAGCGCGCGGGCCCGGCCGAGCTGGCGGATCAGGCGCTGGGTCCCGCCCGTGCCAGGCAACACGCCGAGCTTCACCTCGGGCAGGCCGACCTTGTAGGACCCCTGGCGCGCGACGCGCAGGTCGGCGGCCAGCGCCACCTCGAGACCGCCGCCGACGCAGTGGCCGTTGAGGGCCGCGATCACGAGCTTGGGGGTCTGCTCGAGCCGGGTGATCGTCTCGTTGGCGTGCAGGCAGAAGTAGTACTTCTCGGTCGGGTCCATGCCCTGGAGCATCTCGATATCGGCCCCAGCGCAGAAGAACTTCTCGCCCTGGCCCGTGAGCACGATCGCGTGCACGGCCGTGTCCATGCGGGCGGCCAGGATGCAGTCGTCCAGGGCGCGCATCATGGCGTAGGAGTAGCAGTTGGCCTTGCCGTAGTTGATCGTGATCGTGCCGATCCCGTCGGCGACCTCGAGCTGGGCCAGGGGTGCGTCGCTCATGGGGTCCTCTCACTCGCTAGATTGGGCGCGCACCAGACCATGAGGAGCGAGCCATGTCTAGCGAGCCGTCGCGCAAGCCGACCCTGATCTCTGCGCCGACCCGAATCGAGGCGGCGGGCAACAAGCCCAAGCTGATCGACGAGTTCATAGGCCGCGTCAACAGCCACACCAGCGCGCTCTCGATCGCGCGGATGCGCAGCCCCGCGGGCTGGGTCGAGCCCGGGCAGCGCCCCGAGTTCGAAGAGTACACGCTGGTCCTCAAGGGCTGCTTGCGCGTCGAGTTCGAGGGCGGCGAGCACCTCGACGTGCGCGCCGAGCAAGCCGTGATCACTCCGGCCGGGGCCTGGGTCCGCTACTCGACCCCCGAGCCCGAGGGCGCCGAGTACGTGGCGGTGTGCCTGCCGGCCTTCTCGCCCGACACCGTCCACCGCGACGAGTGACTTCGTAGGATCCCCGCCGTGAGCACCCTGGAACAGAACGCGGCGCGGGTCGTGATCCCCGTCCTGGACCTTCGGCCCAGCGCCGACAGAGCCGCCAGCTGGAGCGCCGCGCGCGAGCTCGCTCGCCGCGGCGTCGGCGGCTTCATTCTCTTCGGCGGACAGTCCGCGACCCTCGCCGGCCAGCTGGCCGAGCTGCGCGGGCACGCGCCCGGCCCGCTCCTGATCGGCTCGGACCTCGAGCGCGGGGTCGGGCAGCAGGTCGTGGGCTGCAGCTCCCTGCCGCCCCTCTCGGCCCTCGGCGGGGCGGACGACCCCGAGCTGGCGCGCGCGGCGGGCGAGGCCCTGGCCCGCGAGGCGCTCGCGCTCGGGATCGACTGGATCTACGCCCCCGTGCTGGACCTGGCCGACGAGCCGCGCAACCCGATCGTGGGGGGGCGGGCCTTTGCGGCGGAGCCCGAGCGCGTGGCCGCCCTGGGGCGCGCCTTCGTCCAGGGCCTCCAGGGGGCCGGCGCCCTGGCCTGCGCCAAGCACTACCCCGGCCACGGGGCGACCCTCCTCGACAGCCACGAGGCGGACCCCGTCGTCGAGCGCTCGGGCCAGGACCTGCGCGCGCGCGACCTCGCCCCCTTCCAGGCGGTGGCCGACGAGGTGGCTTCGGTCATGTCGGCCCACGTGGCCTACCCGACGCTCACGGGGGACGACCTGCCCGCGACGCGCTCGCCCCGGCTCCTGGGAGACCTGCTCCGCGGCGAGCTGGGCTTCCAGGGCGCCGTGGTCAGCGACGCCCTGATCATGGACGGCGTCCGCGCCGGCGGGCTGAGCGAGGTCGAAGCGGCCTGCGCCGCCCTGGCCGCCGGCTGCGACCTGCTGCTCTATCCGAGCGACCCCGCGGCCCTGATCGAGGCGCTGGTCGCCTGGGCCGGCGAAGCGCCCGAGCGCGCCGCGCGGCTGGCCGAGGCCGCCGAGCGGGCGGGCGCGCTGGCGGCGCGGGTCGGCGACTGCGACGCCGAGCTCGCCGCGGCGAGCGCGGCCGGTCGCGCGCTGGAGGAGCGGATCTGCGCGGCTGCGCTGGCGCGCCGCGGTCCGGCGCAGGCGCCGCTGGCGGCTGGCGACGAGGTCGCGCTCCTGATCCTGGACGACGACGAGGCGCCGACCCTCGGCAACGCCCTGGCGGCCGAGCTGCGCGCGGCCGGGGTCGAGCTGCGCGTCGCGAGCGTCGACGGACGCGAGGGGAGCGACCCCGCCCGCTGGCGCGAGCTGGCGGCGAGCTGCCAGCGGCGCGTGGTCGCGGTCGGCTGCCAGGTCCGGGCCTGGAAGGGCCGCCCAGGTCTGGCGCCCGCGCTGGGGCGGCTGCTCGCGGAGCTCGAGCCGGCCGGCCTGAGCGTGGTCGGGCTCTGCGGCGCGGCGCCCCTCGTTGACGCGCCCGCGGGGGCCGAGCAGCTCCTGGCTCACGGCGCGGCGCCGGCGGCCGAGCGCGCCGCGGCGCGGGTGCTCCTCGGCGCCAGGGCGCTGGGACGGTGGCCGGCCTGAGCCCGCTCGACTGGAGCGTCGTCGTCCTCTACTGCGTGGTGGCGCTGGCCCTCGGCGTGTGGGTCGAGCGGCGCGGCGCCGGGGCCGACACGGACAACTACTTCCTCTCGGGGCGCAACTTGCCCTGGTGGATCGCGGGCGCCTCCATGGCGGCCTCGGCCTTCTCCCTCGACACCCCGCTCTACGTGGCCAACCTGACCCGCAAGAGCGGGATCGCCGGCAACTGGGAGTGGTGGTTCATGGGCGTCTCAGGCGTCCTCGGCGCCACGATCATGGCGCGCTACTGGCGCCGGGCCGGGATCACGACCGACCTCGAGCTGATCACCCAGCGCTACTCGGGGCGCGCGGCCCACGTCCTGCGCGCGACCCGGGCCGTGTTCTTCGGACTGGTGTTCAACCCCCTCGCCATGGCCGGGGTCCTGACCGCCGTGATCAAGGTCCTGGGCGTCGTGGCCCCCAACCTGGTCGGCGAGGGCAGCTGGCCGACGGCGACCGGCTGGGCGGTGCTCGCCGGCGTGATCGGGGTCGCGGTCGCCTACTCGGTCCTCTCCGGCTTCATGGGCGTGGTCCTGACCGACCTGATCCAGTTCGTGGTCTCCATGGTCGGCGCCACGATCATGGCCGTGTTCGCGCTCCACCTCGCCGGCGGCTGGGGGAAGGTCGTCAGCCACCCCGAGGTCGTCGCCAAGGCCAACTTCCTGCCCGACGTGAGCCAGGGCTGGACGAGCAACGCGACCAAGCTCTGCGTGTTCCTGGGCGTGCTCTGGTGGACCTTCGTCAACGCGGACGGAGGCGGGAAGTACATCCAGCGCATGGCCAGCTGCCGCGACGAGCGGGAGGCCGAGCGGGCGACCTGGTTCAGCACACTGACCTTCGTGGGGCTGCGCTCCTGGCCCTGGATCCTGGTCGCCCTGGCCGGGCTCGTGATCTACCCCGGGCTCGCGGGCCAGGACGCCGAGGCGATCTACCCCAAGATCATGATGCGCCTCCCCTCGGGACTGCGCGGGCTGGTGTTCGCCAGCCTGATCGCGGCCTTCATGTCGACCCTCGACACGATGCTCAACTGGGGCGCGAGCTACCTGGTCAACGACCTGGCCGAGCCCTACTTGCTCCCGGGGCGCGACGAGAAGAGCTACGTGCGCCTGGCCCGCCTGCTGGCCCTGCCGACCCTGCTCTTGGCGAGCCTGTTCTTCCTGGCCATGAACCCACCCCCGGGCTGGCAGGCGCCTGGCGCCGCGCGCGGGCTGCAGGTCACCAAGGCCCTGCGCGCGGTGGTCCTCGTCAGCAGCGGCCTGGGCGCGGTCTACCTGCTCCGCTGGTTCTGGTGGCGCCTGACCGCCTGGGGCGAGGTGGGGGCCATGGTCGCGGCCCCGGTCGGGGCGCTCCTGACCAAGCGTCTCCTGGCGGGGCGCGGGCTCGACCCCGGCGAGGCCTTCGCGCTGAGCGCGCTCGGGGTCAGCGTCCTGACCCTGGGCGTGGCGGCGCTGATCTCGGTCCTGGGGCCCAAGAACGACGAGGGGCGGCTGCGGGAGTTCGTCGCGCGCTGCCGTCCGGCGGGACGCTGGGGCCCCTTCGCGGCCGAGGGCGGCCCGCCCGTCGGGCGCCTCTTGCTGGTCCGCTTCGCGGCGGGGCTCGCGATCCTGTTCGGCGCCACCTTCGCCCTGGGCGGGCTCGTCCTGGCCAAGGGCTGGGGGGTAGTGCTGGGCAACCTCGTCGCCTGCGCGGCCGGCCTGGCCCTCGACGCCTGGGCGCGCGCTCGCCTGGCGGGGACCGGCGCCGCCGGCGCCCCGCTCGAGGTGAGCGAGCCGGCCCTCGCCGTCGTCGGGGCCGAGGTGTCGCGCCAGGAGGTCCTGGCGGGCGTCGGGCTGTTCACGCTGGCCCTGCTGGGCTTAGGGGTCTCGAGCCTCCACCTGGGCCTGGGCGGGGGGATGTTCGTGGTGGCGACCCTCGTCACCGGTGTCACCCACGTCGCGCTGAGCCGTGTTCGTTCTCAATAGCAGTTCTACGCACCTTGAACGCCCGACCCAGGGCGCGGATCATGGCCTCGATGCCCCTCTCTTCCGACGACACGGACCGCATGGCGCCGAGCGACCAGCCCGACTACGTGCACCTCTCGCCGGGGACCATGATCGCGAACCGCTACCTCCTCGCGCAGGTGCTCGGCAGCGGCGGCGAGGGGCTGGTCTACGCGGGCGTCGACACTCAGTTCGGCGCGGGCGTCGCCCTCAAGGTCAGCGTCTACGACGACGCCGAGAGCCGCGCCCGCCTCCGGCGGGAGGCGCGGATCGGCAACCTGCTCGGCAACGACATTCAGGGCGTGGTGCGCTGCCTGGAGTGGGGCGAGCTGCCCGAGCGTGGGCTCTATATCGTGCAGGACATCGTCGACAAGGCGGTGCCCCTCGACCTGACGGTCGGACCTCTGGAGCAGCGCTTGAAGCGGCTGGAGGAGGCCGCGGAGCTGGTGGCCCTCGTCCACGCTCGGGGCGTCGTGCACCGCGACGTCAAGCCGGCCAATTTCCTCGTCGACGCCAAGGGAGCCCTGTTCCTGACCGACTTCGGCCTCGCCAAACAGATCGGCGAGGACGAGGCGGAGGTCGAGGACGACCTGACGGTCAAGGGGCGGGCCATGGGCACCCCCGCCTACATGCCGCTCGAGCAGTTCCAGAACGCCCGCGACGTCGACTACCGCGCCGACGTCTACGCCCTGGGCGCCATGCTCTACGTCGCGCTCTGTGGGAAGCCGCCCTTCGTGGGCGACTCCATGAAGGTCCTGACCCTCCAGGTCAAGGCCAACTACGAAGGCAAGGAGCTGCGCCCGAGCGACGAGGCAGAGTCCGTCCCCCAGGACCTGGACGACCTCTGCGCCGCCGCGCTCGCGCTGGACGTCGAGCGGCGCCTCGCGAGCGCCAAGGAGTTCCTCGAGCGCCTGCGCCAACGGCGGGGCGCCGCC
>CALDQK010000725.1 GCA_937911525.1 uncultured bacterium | reverse complement strand
TTCTCTGCGTCTCCGCGGTGAATCGCCACGCGCGACCCGCCCGGAACCGCGAAACCGCTAGTCCGGCTGCGTCGCGAGGTCGCGCGCGGTGCGCTGCGCCAGCCACGAGACTCAGGAACTCGAGCTCGATGCGGTCGAGGTCTCTGCGACAGCCGCTCCTGACCCCTGACTCGGACTCACCTCTCTCCGACGCCAGCTCTCGGGCGGCGCGATCGGCAGGGCGCGTCCCCGTCGCGCGACGCGCCTTCGCTCGTGGGGCTCGACGCGGCACACGTCGCTGGCGTCGCAGCGCTGGCAGTCGTTGGGGTCGGTCGGGAGGGGCGCGATCAGGCCCTGGGCGATCCCGGCCACGATCCGGCGCACGTGCTGCTCGGTGCGCTCGAGGGTCCGCTCGAGGGGGACGCGGTGGAGCTGGACGCGGCGCTCGTCGTGGCCGACCCAGCGGGCGCCGACCTCGGGCTCCACGATCCCCGTGCGGCGGCGCGTGCCGAGGGCCGCGAAGGCCGCGCCGAGGGGCTCGATCCCCAACACGCGCTGCAGCGCGAGCAGGTAGAGCGGGACCTGGAGCTTGGCGCCCTGGTGCATGCCGTTGAGGTAGGCGTTGTCCACCTCGCGGCCGCCGAGCTTGTAGTCGGTCACGAAGCCGCGCCGGCGCTGGTCCTCGGCCGGGGCCTCGGGGTCGACGATCTCGAGGTCGACCCGATCGATCGCGCCGCGCAGGCGGATCGGCCCGCCCAGCTCGTCGGCCTCGACGACCAGGGGGCCGGGGCCGGTGTCGGGGCCGAAGGGCAGCTCGAAGGCGTAGGGCTCGAGCTCGGCGCGCGAGCGGAACTGCGGGTCGTCCTCGCGCACGAAGGCTTGGATCGCGCTCAGGGCCTGCTGGCGGAAGGCGTCCTCGTCCATGCTCACGTCGAGCTGGCGGATCCCGCGCCGGAACTCGCGCTCGAAGGCCGCGCGCACGTCCTCGCCCTCCTTGTAGACGCGCTCGAGGGTCCCGTGCACGACGCGCCCGCGGCGCAGGGCGTCGAGGCCCGAGCGGGCCAGGTCGTCCTGGGGGCGGGCGCCGAGCTGGTAGCGGACGAAGTGCCGGAAGGGGCAGGTCGCGAAGGCCTCCAGCTCCGAGGCCGAGTAGACCCGCTCCAGCGCGGCCTCGCGGAGGGGGCGCTGGCGGATCGCGCGCGGGCGGCGCAGGGCCAGGGCGGCGCGGGCGCGCTCGTAGGGGTCCTGGAGCAGCTGGCCGAAGAGGGCGCTGGCGAGGCGGACGCGCTCGGCCTCGGGGCCCGTGGGGCGGGCCACGGCGGCGACCCGTCGGTAGGCGAAGCGGCGCAGGGCGGCGCGGGTCCGCAGCAGCTCTGGCTGGTCGCTGACCAGGTCCCCTGGGGTGCGCAGCTCGCTCAGGGCCTCGATCGCCTCCGGGGAGAACAGGGCCTCGACCTCGGTCAGGTAGCGGGAGGGGGGCCGGGGCGTGCCGCTCGAGGTGTAGCCCGGGTAGAGCAGCCACAGGGTCTGGCGCGCGCGCGCCGCCGCGGCGAAGAACAGGAAGCGGTCCTCGGCGGCCCGGTCGGCGGCGGTCTTGAGCCGGAGCTGGCCTGCGCTCCCCTCCTTGGCGGGCGGGCTCGCCTCGCCCCCGCCGCGGCGCTGGCGCGCCAGCGCGCGGCGCGTGGCCTCGGGCAGGAAGGCGTCCTCGCTGGCTGGCGCGGGGAACTCTCGCTCGACCAGCCCGAGGATCAGCACGACCTCGGCCTCCCAGGCGCGGGCCTCGCGCACGCTGACCACGTTGAGCGCCTCGGCCCGACGGTCTGCGGGCTCGTAGCGGGCCGAGCGGACCTCCTCTTCGATCCGGTTGACGAGGGACTCGCTCGGGCCGATCACGCTCGGGGTCCCGGGGCGGGACTCGCGCTCCTCCCAGGGGGCCTCGGGAGCCTCGGCGTAGGCCTGATCGGGGAGGGGCGCGCCGAGGCGCTCGAGGTCGGCGAGGAGCTCGAGCAGCTCTCGACGAGCGGCCGCCTCGTCGGAGGCGTGCTGGATCGCGTCCAGGTTGGGGCGCGCGCCGAGGAGCGAGAGCGCGGTCGGGCGGAGCAGCTCCTCGAGGGCCTGGCGGATCAAGCGGGCCCCCGAGCGGGTGGTCGGGCGCGCCCGGAGCAGGCCGGCGGGGCCCTCGCGCTCGTAGGCCTCCTGCTCGGCGCGGTCGCGCTCCTCGCGCAGGGCGTCGCTCAGGGCGTGGCCGAGGCGGTGGGCCTGCTCGACGAAGGCCCCCGCGGGACCCTCGAGCTGGCTGGCCAGGCGCGGCCAGAGCTCGGGGCAGCCGGTGGCCGGCAGACCCTGACGGCGCGCCGCGCGGCGCAGCCGGTCGGCCTCGTCGGGCGCCAGCCCGAAGCCAGGGCAGGCCGCCGCCACGAGGAGCGGAGGCAGCTCGAAGCAGGCCGCCGCGCGCAGGAAGGCCAGGGCGCCCTGGACCAGGGGCGAGCAGCGGAGGGGGACCTTGCCGTGGACCTTGAGCGGGACGCCGAGCTCGCGCGCCGCCCGCGTGAGCGAGGGGCGGTAGCGGGCCGTGTCGGGCACGACGATCAGG
>CALDQK010000724.1 GCA_937911525.1 uncultured bacterium | reverse complement strand
CGCCCCTGCGCGAGCACCCCGAGGACCTGTGGCGCCTCGCCGAGCACTTCATCGCGCGCTTCGCCGAAGAGGTCCCCGCCTTCCGCGGCAAGCGCCTCTCGGAGGAGGCCCACGAGCTGCTCCGCCGCCACCGCTTCCCGGGCAACATTCGCGAGCTGAAGAACCTGATCGAGCGCGCCCTCTACCGCGACACCACCAACGAGCTGACGCCCGAGGACATCGGCCTGGTGCCGGTCCCGCCCCAGGAGAGCGAGCCCACCCGCGGCGGCTTCAAGGAGCGCGTCGCCGCCTTCGAGCGCCAGCTGATCCTCGACGCCCTCGAGCAGGAGGGCGGCAACCAGGCCGCCGCCGCGCGCCGGCTGGACCTGTCCTACCACCAGTTCCGCCACTACCTGCGCAAGCACCGCCCGCAGGAGTGAGTGTGAGCCCTCAGGCCGGGGCTGGCTCCTCCCAGCCCTCGATCCGCAGCAGGTAGGTGTCCTCGCAGCCGAGGGCGGCCAGGGCCTGCAGGCCGCGCTGGCGGTCGTAGTTGGCGCCGGGGAAGCCCAGCGCGGCGCGGACCTTGCCGCGGCCGATCAAGGCGATCGCGCGGCCGAGCTCGTTGTTGCGGTATTCGCAGCGGGCCACGGCGCTGTCGAGCAGGCGGAGCGCCTTGCGATGCTGCCCCCGGTGGTAGGCCAAGGCGCCGCGCAGGCGGAGCATCTCCTCCTCGATCGACTTGGGCGTGGGCAGCAGGCGGCGCAGGCCTTGGGTGAGCTGGCAACCCTCCACCTCGCCCCCGCGCAGGGCGCGCAGGAGCCGGAAGCGCGCCAGGGTCAGCCGGTAGGCCGCGTTCTCGAGGCTGGAGGCGATCAGGCCCGAGCTGCGCCAGCGGCGCTCGAGGTCCTCGAGCTTGGCGAAGCCGCCCTCGACGTCCTCGTCGTAGAGCTCGAGGGCCAGGGCCTCGAGCTCGACGTGCAGGCGCAGGACCGTCAGCGGCCGCTCGGGCGTGCAGGCCAGCGCCTCCTTGAACACGTGGCCGGCGCGCTCGCGCTGGCCCAGCCACAGGAGGACGAAGCCGAGCATCGAGCTGGGCCAGGCCACGCCGGCCACGTTGCCGCGGGCCCGAGCCGAGGCGATGTATTCGCTCGCCTGGTCGAGCACCTCGTCGGGCTGACCGCGAAACACGCCCGCCCCGAGGTGAATGTTCTCGATCAGCGCCAGGTTGGGCTCGCCGAAGAGGCCCCGGCGGCGGGCCAGCTCGCGAGCCTGCTCGCTGGCGCGCTGGACCGCGGTCCAGTTCGACTCGATCAGGCCCAGGTAGGCCCGGGTCATGTGGCCGGTCAAGAGCCCCTGACCGTCGCCGGCCTCCGAGCAGAGGGCCTCGCCGATCTCGAGGTGGTGACGCACGCGGCTGCGGGCCAGCCCGCCGAACTCCCCCGCCATGAAGAGCGCGTAGCCGATCCGCGCGCGCCCCTGGTGGGTCGGCTCGTCGTAGCGGCGCGAGCGCTGGGCGTGGAGCACGCCGAACACGGCGGCCTCGAGCGGGCGGGCCACGGTCAGGCACTGGTGGACCCGGTCGTAGAGGCGCAGCTCGAAGAGCTCCTCGGGCGTGGGCGGGCGGCGCGGCGGGTGACCGACGACCCTGGCCGGACGGAACCGGCCGAAGGTGTCCCACACCCACCAGCCCACGAAGAGCAGCACGAAGCGGCAGAGCATCGTCCAGCCGTTGCGGAGCAGCCCCGGACGGATCTGGTGCCCGTAGCGAGCCAAGAGGAACTGGAAGCCCGCGATCCCCTCCTCGACGTCGCCGGCCGCGATCCGGCGGGTCGCGGCCTCGAGCAGCAGCTCGCGCCCCCGCTCGGGGGGCGCCGCGGGCGCCGCCTCCTCGAAGGCCAGCGCCGCCTCGTGGTGGCGGCCGGCCTTGGCCAGGGCGTAGCCGCGCGCGGCGGCCACCTCGAGCTGAGCCGGCTCGCTGAGGTCGACCTCGCTCGGCAGGGCCAGGGCGTAGAGCTCGGCGGCCTGGTCGAAGGCCAAGAGCGACTCGGCCTCGCGGGCGGCCGCCAGGGCCGCCTCTCGCGCCGACTCCGCCTCGCCGCCCAGGCGGTAGTGCTCCACGGCGCGGGCCGGCTCGCCGGCCTCGGCCAGGCGGCTGGCGAGGGCGCGGTGCAGGGCCGCCCGGCGCTCGGGCTCGAGCTGCTCGTAGACCGCCTGCCGCAGCCGGTTGTGCAGCAGGTCGTAGGCGTCCTCGCCGTGGTGACCGGGGACCTCGCGCAGGAGCTGGACGCGCAGCAGCTCGTCGAGGGCGTCGGCGAGGGGCGCCGGCTCGACCTCCGCCACCGTGGCGAGGAGCGTGAAGTCCGCGCGCCCGCCGGCCACGGCGGCGACCTCGACCACGCGCTGGGGGACCTCCTCCAAGGCGCGCAGGCGCTCGCCCACCAGCTCGTCCACCGTCGGCAGCGCGTCGGCGCTGAGCTGCGCGGCGGCGCGGGCCAGCTCGACGACCAGGTAGGGGTTGCCCGCCGCGTCCTCGGCCAGGCGCTCGAGCTGGGTCTGGCTGAGGGTCGTGCCGGCGCACTGGCGCGCCAGGCGGTCGCAGGCCTCGCGCGAGAGGGGCTGCAGCTCGAGGCGCTCCACGCCTTCGAGGGCGAGCACCTCCTGGAGCGGGTGGCTGGGCCCGACCTCCTCGGCGCCGTAGGTCCCGATCACCAGCGCCGGGGGCGAGTCGGGCTCGGTCAGCCACGAGAGCACGTCGAGGCTCTCGGGGTCGGCGCGCTGGAGGTCCTCGACGACCATCAGCGGCGGCGCCCCGCCGTTGAGGTTGGTCAGCAGCTGGAAGAAGGCCAGGCCCGCGCGCGCGCGCTCCGCCTGGGCGTCGCGCAGGGGCGTCTCGGGGTCGTGGCGAGCCACGACCTCGACCTCGCGCAGGACCGGGAACAAGCGGGTCAGGGCGGTCGTGCCCTCGGGGAGCAGGCGCACGGCGGCCTCGCCGCGGCGGGTCAGCTCGACCGCGACCGAGTCCACGATCGCGTCGAAGGCCTTGTAGGGCACGTGCTCGCGCTCGTTGCAGCCGCCGACCCAGGGGATCACCCCCTCGGGCACGCGGCGGACGAACTCCTGGATCAAG
>CALDQK010000723.1 GCA_937911525.1 uncultured bacterium | reverse complement strand
CCTCGCCGCCGCCCGCCCCGCGCGCGGCGAGGACGCCCAGGGTAGCCAGGACCCCCAGCGCGATCCCGGCCAGCCCGGTCAGCACTCCGCTGCCCCGCTTCTTGGTCGGGTCGCTCAGCTCCCGGACCGCGCGCTCGAGGGCGTCCGCGAAGGCCCCCGCGCTGGGGAAGCGCTGCGCGGGGTCGCGGGCGAGGGCGCGGCGGCACACCTCGTCGAGGGAGGTCGGCACCGCGCCGTCCACGCTGCGCGGACCGGGCGCGTCGTGCTCGACGAGCTTCATCAGGTACTCGACCGGCGACTCGGCCGGGAACACGACCTGGCCGCAGAGCAGCTCGTGCAGGATCACGCCCAGGGAGTAGACGTCGCTGGCCGGGCTGGGCTGGCCGTGCTGGCGTGAGACCAGCTCGGGGGCCATGTAGGCAGGCGTGCCCATCATGGCGCCGGTCTGGGTCAGCTGCTCGGCCGAGCCCAGCTCGAAGGCCAGGCCGAAGTCGAGCAGGTGGGGTCGGCCGAGGTGGTCGACCAGGACGTTGCTCGGCTTGATATCGCGGTGGATCACGCCGGCTTCGTGGGCGACCTGGACCACGCGCGCGATCGCGATCGTGAGCTCGGCGGCCTCGGTGGGAGAGAGCCGGCTGCGGCGCGCGTAGTCCTCGAGGTCGCCCTCGGCCTCGACCAGGTTGGTGACCATGAAGAAGGTCGCGCCGTAGCGACCCACGTCGCGCAGCGGGACGATCTGGGGGTGGCGGATCCGGGTCAGGACGCGCGCCTCGCGCTCGAAGCGCTGGGCGCGCTCGGGGCTGGGGTTGGCGCCCGGGCGCAGCAGCTTGAGCGCCAGCTCCTCGCCGTTGGGGGCGCGCACGCGGTAGACCACGCCCATGCCGCCGCGGCCCAGCTCGTTGACGACCACGTAGGGGCCAATGAACTGCTGAGGCCCCGAGGCGCGGAAGTGGAAGGAGCCCGAGCTCGAGCCCGAGACCGAGCGCAGACCCGAGGGCGGCGTGACGGGCGGGAGCCCACCACCTGGGGTGCCGTGCGGGGTCGGAGGTCCGTGGGGCCAGGAGGGGGGCTGGGTCACGTCGCCGGCGGCTCCTCGCTCGCCGGCTCGGCCCCGCCCTCGGGCGTCCAGCCGCCGCCCTCCGCGAGGACCTCCTCGTCGTCTCCCAGCCAGCGGTCGAGGGGCCAGCCGATCAGGACCCCCGCCAGGGTGTAGACGAGCGCGACCAGGATCGGCTTGGCGACGAGCCCCCAGATCCCCCCCAGCTCCTGGCGGGCCAGGTTCTGGCCGCCCGCGATCAGCCGATCGAGCGCGCGGTTGAGCACCCGCAGCGCCTCGACGGCGGGCTGGAGGGCCTCGGGCAGGAGCCAGCTCGCCACCCAGAGCAGGAGGGGCAGCAAGAAGAGCAGCAGGCCGCAGCGGCGACGCCACTTGCTGTTGCGCCAGGACTTCTTCGACTCCTTCGCCTTGCGGCGGGCGTAGAAGTAGACCTTGAGCGCCGCGATCACCAGCGCGATCTGGACCGCCGCGCCGACTAGGGCTTGCACGCGAGCTCCTGGCGGGCGCGCGTCGCGCTGCCCTTGGGCGGGATCCGGGTCATGGCGCGCTCGGCGAGGGCCGTGATCGTGAGGCTGGGGTTGACGCCGGGGTTGGCCGAGACGGCCGAGCCGTCGATCACGTAGAGCCCCTCGTAGCCGAAGGCGCGGTGCTCGTGGTCGATCACGCCCGCGTCGGCGTCGGCGCCCATGACCGCCCCGCCGAGGATATGCGCCGTGGAGGGGATCCCCAGCACGGTCTCGGTCAGCAGGCTCTGCGGCACGCCCTCGCACTTGTCCGCGAAGGCCTGGGCCAGCTCGCTGGCCTCCGGGATCGAGGCCGCGGGCGCGGGCCCGTCGGCGAGGTGGGTCGTCAGCCCGCGCTGGAAGCCGTTGGCCCAGCTGCGGCCGAGCTTGAAGTCGAGGTGGCCCTCGAGCGTGCGCATGTAGAGCAGGACCAGCGTGCGGCGGGCCCACTCGTTGGCCAGCACGGCCCGCATGCTGGCCAGGGGCCGGCCGAGGAAGGCGCTCAGGGCCTGTGCCAAGCGGGCGGGGAGCGGCCCCTGCCCGACGTGGGGCGCGCAGAGCAGGCGGAAGAAGCTCGAGCCCGCGGGGTAGCGGCAGGGCTCGATGTGGCTGTGGGGGTCGGTGTGGACGAGGGAGGTGATCGCGATCCCGCGGCTGAAGTCGAGGTCCTTGCGGTTGCTGGTGACGCCGATCAGGGCCTCCGAGTTGGTGCGCACGAAGCTGCCGACGCGGGGCGAGAGCTGGGGCAGCCCCTCCGGGCTCTCGCGCAGGCGCAGGAGCAAGTCGACGGTCCCCAGCACGCCGGCGGAGAGGATCAGGCGGCGGGCGCGGAACACGCGGCGGCGTCGACCGCGCTCGCGGGCCTCGACGCGATAGCCAGGCCCTTCGTCCTCGGGCAGGGGCCGAATCCAGGTCACCTCGGTCTCGGGTCGCAGGGCCAGCCCGCCCCGCTCGGCGAGGTAGAGGTAGTTCTGGTCGAGGGTGTTCTTGGCCCCGTGTCGGCAACCGAGCAGGCAGCCGCCGCAGGCGATACACCCCGTGCGCGGCGGACCCTGACCGTCGAAGTAGGGGTCGGGCACGGTCACGCCCGGCTTGCCCTGGAACACGCCCACGTGGGGGCGCTCGAGCTCGAGCCCGCGCTCGCGCGCGACCGCGGCCAGGATCCGGTCCGCGTCGGTGTCGAAGCGGCACGGGCTGGCGCCGAGCATCCGGCGCGCGGTGCGGTAGTGCGGCTCGAGCTCGCGCTGCCAGTCGGCGAGGTGGCCCCAGGACTCGGCGCGGAAGAAGTCCTCGCCGGGGATCGGGAGCGTGTTGGCGTAGACCAGGGATCCGCCGCCGACCCCGACGCCCGACATGACGGTCACGTGGGGGAACACGCTCATGCGGAAGAAGCCGCGCAGCCCGACCTGGGGCTGGTGCAGCCAGCGCTTGAGGTCCCAGTTGGAGCGGGGGTAGTCCTGGGCCCGCCAGCGGCGACCCTTCTCGAGCAGCAGGACGCGATAGCCCTTCTCGACCAGGCGCAGCGCGCTCACGCTGCCGCCGAAGCCGGAGCCGACGATCAAGTAGTCCCAAATGCGCTTGCGGGGCACCCCCTGAAGGTAGCCGAGCGGTCCCTCTCGCGCCGCTCCTGCCTGGTTCGGGGCCAGCCAGCGACGAGATCTCGTGGCAGTTACGACGCTTCGTGGGCGCGGGGCGCGCCTAGCCCCTTTCGGATTGGCCACGGATTTGATCTACCTGCGCGCAGACAGGAGGATCCCATGCAGATCGACATTGGCATTCCGACCGAGCAGCGTGAGGAGATCGCCCAGGGCATCTCCCGCGTGCTGGCTGACAGCTACACGCTCTACCTCAAGACCCACAACTTCCACTGGAACGTGACCGGCCCCATGTTCCAGACCCTGCACACGCTCTTCGAGACGCAGTACACCGAGCTGGCCCTGGCCGTGGACGAGATCGCGGAGCGGATCCGCGCGCTGGGCGTCTACGCGCCCGGCAGCTACAGCCAGTTCGCCCAGCTCGCGACCGTCAAGGAGGAGACGAGCGTCCCCAAGGCGCAGGACATGATCCGCCAGCTCGTGGCCGACAACGAGGCGGTCGTGCGCACCGCGCGCGAGGTCCTGCCCAAGGCGCAGAACGCCAACGACGAGGCCTCGGTCGACCTGCTCGTGGGGCGCATGAGCGTGCACGAGAAGACGGCCTGGATGCTGCGCTCGCTGCTCGCGGACTAACGACGCCGCCGGCGCACCCGTGCCCGGCCCGTGCCCGTGCCGAAGGGAAGAGCAGAAGGAGCTGTCGCAGTCAGCGAAAGCTCCTTCGCGTTCCTGGGATGGAACGGGGAAAACTAGAAAACTGGAAAGCGCGGTGGCTG
>CALDQK010000722.1 GCA_937911525.1 uncultured bacterium | reverse complement strand
CCTCGCTTCCGGGCTCCTTCAAGACGGGCTGGCTCTCGCCCGTGATCGGCGCCTGGTCGACCTCGGTGCGTCCCTCCACGACCACCCCGTCCAGGCCGAAGCGCTCGCCGGGGCGGACGTTGAACACGGCGCCGATCTCGACGCTGCTCGGGTCGACCTCGACCAACTCGTCTCCGCGCCGGACCCGGACCATGGGCGGGGCCAGGGCGAGGAGCTTCTCAACTGCCCGCCGAGCCCGTCCCACGCTCCAGGCTTCGAGGGCCAAGGAGAGCGCGAACAGAAAGGACACCACCGCCGCCTCGAACCACTCCCCGAGCCCGATCGCTCCGGCCACCGCGAGGGTCATGAGCAGGTTCATGTCCGGGCGGAGCGAGAGCAGAGCCCGCCAGGCCTTGGGGAGCACCAGGAGTAGCCCGGTGGCCACCGCCACAGCGTAGGCCGCGATCGCAGGGGCCGGCACGTCGTGGCCGGCCCCTGCCAGTCCTTCGTTCCCGATCGCCTCGCCAAAGCCGCTGATCATGGCGTGCAGGCAGAACCCGGCTGCGGCTCCGGTGCCGCTCAGCGCCGCGAGGACGCTGCGCCCGTGGGTCTCCCACCAGGTGGCCGGTGGCGGACCGGCGGCGTCGATTGGCTGCGCGCGCATTCCCGTCGCTGCCACGGCGGCCACCACGGCGTCCGAGTCCACCCGATCAGGCACCTCTATGACGCCCGCCAGGACGTCGAACGAGAGCTCCTCCGGGTCGACGAGCGACGCCAGGGCCTCGCGCAGGACGCCCACCTCTTCGGCGCAGTCCATGCCGCGAACCTGGTAGCGCGCACCCCCCTTACGGCTGGCCGCCACGGGCGGAGTCGTTGGGGACGAGGCGCACGACCCTTCGCAGTTGCTCTCTTCTTCGTGGTCGTTCGTCATGGATCTAGCCGGTTCGACCTAGTGGTCATGACCGTCGCCTTCTGAATGCTCCGTGCTCTCGCCGCCCGCGTTGGCTGGCTTCTTCTTGAGGAACTCCGCTTCCAACTCCGGGTGGCACGTGAAGCACTGGGAGTCCGCTAGTCCGTGCTGCTCGCACCAGTCCCCTTTTTCCTTGAATCCCGCGACCAAGGAATCGTTGCAGCGACTACAGATCGACTCCGGAACGCCGTGCTCGGGGCACCAGTCCGCGGCCTCCTTCTTCTGGACCAGTGGGGCCGCTGGCGTGGCCGGGGTCTCAGCAGGGGCCGGCGTCGCCGGTTCAGAGCTGTTGTCCGGGCAGCCCAGCAAGGTCAGCGCGAGGGCAGGCAGGGCGAGGAGTTGAACGGATCGAGAGAGACGGCCAAGGTGAGTCACGATGCCTCCAGGGGATCGTCGACGGTCGCACCAGCAGCGACGAGCGCGGGAGCGCCTGCCGGCTGCGGAGGGGCGGCCGTCTGGGGGTGGGAGAAACGGCCCGTCCACGAGTAGAGGACGGGCAATACGAGCAGGGTCAGAAGGGTGGCGCTGAGAATGCCACCGATCACGACGGTCGCGAGCGGTCGCTGGACTTCAGCCCCCATGCCGGTACTGAACGCCATGGGCACGAAGCCGAAGGCGGCGACCAAGGCTGTCATGAGGACGGGTCGTAAGCGGACAAGGGAGGCTTCTTCGATCGCCACAAGCAATGGAAGCCCGTCGTCGAGGAGCTTGCGCACGTAGGAGATCAAGACCAAGCCGTTGAGGACGGCGATCCCAGAGAGCGCTATGAACCCGACTGCAGCCGAGATCGAGAAGGGCATGCCGCGCAGCCAGAGCGCGAACACCCCGCCGACGGCCGCCAGCGGAACGGCGGTGAAGATACTCAGCGCGTCGACGACGGACCCATAGGTCACGTAGAGGAGCACGAACACGAGCAGGAGCGCGAGGGGGACGACGATTGCCAGCCGCGTTCGGGCGCGCTCCAGGTTCTCGAATTGACCGCCCCACTCCGTGCGGTAGCGTCCCGTTGTCGGGAGGGTCACCTTGGCGGCGACGGCGCGCTGGGCCTCCTCCACGAAGCTCCCCACGTCGCGTCCCCGCACGTTGCACTGCACGGTGATCCGTCGCAGGCCCCACTCGCGGGTGATCGTCGAAGGTCCTTCGACGACTTCGATCGTAGCCAAGCGTTTGAGCGGGATCCGCTCCCCGCGGGGCCCTGCGACGACTAGGGCGCCAATGGCCTCGGGGCTGCTGCGCAAGTTCTCTGGCAGACGGACCACGAGGGGGAAACGCAGCTGTCCCTCGACGACTTCGCCAAGGGACTTGCTCCCGATGGCCTCGATCAAGTCCAAGACTGCGCGAGCCTGGACCCCGTAGCGGGCGAGCTGCTCCTGGTCGACGCGGATCTGCAGCACTGGCTGGCCGGTGATCTGCTCGGTGGTCACGTCAACGGCGCCGGGGATCCCGCGCAGGGTCGCCTCGACCTCGCGACCCTTCTCCACCAGGACGTCGAAATCGTCTCCGTAGATCTTGACCGCCAGGTCTGCGCGGACGCCCGAGATCATTTCGTTGAGGCGCATTTCGATCGGCTGGGTCATGGCGATCCGCTGTCCCGGCATGTCACGGAGCTCGCGCTGGATCATGCGCTCGAGCTCTCCCTGCGTTTGGGCGCGCTTCCACTGGTCCCGCGGCTTGAGGGAAATGAACATGTCGGACAACTCGACCCCCATGGGGTCGGTAGCGGTCTCGGCCGTCCCGATCCGCGTCCAGGTGTGAGCGATCTCGTCTGGGAAGGCCTTCAAGACCGCCTGCTCCATGCGGGTTGCGTAACGCACTGACTCGTCGAGGTCGGTCCCGGCCAGGCGGATCACGTTGACCACAACCCCGCCCTCCGAGAGGCGCGGGATGAACTCAGACCCCAGCCCGCGAGCCATGAGCGCGGCCCCCAGGACCAGTAGGAGGGCGAACCCCGCCACTGCGACGCGCTGCCGAAGCGCCAAGCGCAGCACGGGGGCATAGAGCCAGCGCGCCGCACGCACCAGCCACGGCTCGTGCTCACGCAGCTTCTTGGGCAGGAAGAGGCTCGCCATGACCGGCATGAGCGTCAGCGAGAGGACCAGCGAGCCGAAGAGCGCAAACACGACAGTCAGCGCCATGGGTTGGAAGAGCTTCCCCTCGACACCTTCCAGGGCCAGGATTGGAAGGTAGACGATAATGATGATCAGCTCGCCGAACATGGTCGGCCGTCGGACCTCGATCGCCGCGTCCCTGACGACGTCGATCTTCGGCCTGCGCCCTTGGTCCTCGGCCAGGCGGCGGACGACGTTCTCGATCATGATCACCGAGCTGTCGACGACCAGGCCGAAGTCGATCGCCCCCAGGCTCAAGAGGCTGGCAGCGATCCCGAAGCGGAGCATGCCGGAGAAGGCGAAGAGCATGGAGAGTGGGATCGCGACCGCGACGATCAGACCTGCTCGGAAATTGCCCAGAAACAGGAACAAGATCGCGACGACCAGCAGGCCGCCCTCGAACAGGTTCTTGCGGACGGTTTCGATCACGTAGTCGACCAGCTCGGTTCGGTCGTAGACCGCCTCCGCCTCGACGCCCGGCGGGAGGACAGGCTGGAGCGACGCCAGCTTGTCCTTGAGGCGCCACGTGACCTCATGGCTGCTCTCGCCCATGAGCATGAACCCCAGCCCGAGGACGGCCTCACCCTTCCCGTCTGCGGTCACCGCGCCGCGGCGGATCTCGTGCCCGATCTGGATTTCAGCCACGTCCCGCACACGGATCGGGACCCCGTCCACGGTGCGGACGACGATTCGCTCCAGCTGCTCGGTGGAGCTGGTCCGGCCGATCCCTTGGACGAGCAGCATGCCCCCCGCCTGCGAGACGTTGCCGCCTCCGACGTTGAAGTTGCCCGCCTGGACCGCGTCGATCACCTCGTCGAAGCGGAGCTTGTGCTCGATCAAGCGCGCCGGGTCCACGCGGACCTGGTACTGCTTCTCGTAGCCTCCCCAGCTGTTGATCTCCGCGGCCCCGGGGACGGTACGCATGGCGGGTCGGATGACCCAGTCGTGGACTGTGCGCACTTCGGTCAGGTCCTTGCCCTGCGCGCTGACGACGTAGTGGAAGACCTCGCCGAGGCCAGTCGAGACGGGCCCCATTTCTGGCTTCGCTAGGCCAGAGGGCAGCTCGACTGTGCCCAAGCGCTCGTTCACGAGCTGGCGAGCGAAGTAGATGTCCACGCCGTCCTCGAAGACGACTACGACCTGCGATAGCCCGAACTTCGAGATCGAACGCACGTTCTGGAGGCCGGGCAGCCCGCTGATCGCTTGCTCCACGGGAAACGTGATCTGGCGCTCCACCTCCTCAGGGGAGAGCGAGGGGGCGACCGTGTTGATCTGAACCTGCACGGGGGTCGTGTCAGGGAACGCGTCGATGTCGAGGCGCTGGAGGGAGAACACTCCCAGGGCCACGAAGGCGAGCGCTCCGGCGATCACGACGAGCCGGTTGCGCAGGGACCAAGTGATGATCGCGTTCAGCGCCCCGCGGGGTTCAGGTGGGCTAGTCGTCGGCACAGCCAGCTCCCAATCGACTCTTGAGGACGTCGGCCTTCAGGACGTGGCTCCCGCGCGTGGCGACGACTTCGCCAGCCACGAGTCCGATCCGGATCTCCGTGAAGCCGCGCTGGCGCACACCGACGACGACCTTTCGTGGCTGGAAGATCTGGTCCGCGACCCGCACGAACACCACGTGGCAGCAGCCCTCCCAGTGCACGGCTTCGCTGGGGACGGCAATTGCGCTGGGTGCGTCTCGCACGCTCACACTCGCGCGGCCAAATACGTTTGCCCGCAGAGCGCCGTCTGGGTTGTCCACGACTGCGCGGGCTAGCACCGTTCGTGTGCGGTCGTTGACCTCGGTGCTGATCCAAGAGAGCGCCCCCCGAGCGATCGCGCCAGAGCCCCCTTCCGGGCGAAAGACGAGCGACTGGCCGGCCGAGAGCAAGTGCGCCTCGTCCTGCGGCACCGACGCCTCTACCCACATCTTGGTCGTGTCAGCCACCACGAACGCGGACTGGGCTCCCTTCAGGACTTCACCGGCCACGACTCCACGCTCGACCACGACTCCGCTCAGTCCGGCCGTCAACGGGATCAAGTTCGCAGTCTTCGCGCTCGCAGGGAGGGTGTCCTTGATCTCCTTTGGGACGCCCAGGAAGCGAATCTGCTCGGCAAGCTCCTGCTCGCCCAGCTCCTTGAGCGCCTCGAGGTCGCACGGAAGGCCCAGGTTCTGGAGGGCCTGCTGGGCGTTGAACAGGTCGACCCTTGCTTTGCGCAGCGCGGCCGCAGCCTCTTGCGTCTCGCCCGCCGTCCGCAGGCCCGTAGCCGCTGCGGTCTGCACTCGAGCGTGTGTTTGGGTCTGCAGCTCGAAGTCTGCGAGGGCTTCCAGCAGACTCGCCTTTGCGCGTCCGACGTCTTGGGAGTCGAGCAGCGCCAGGACCTGCCCGGCCTGGACGCGCTGGCCGACCTGCGCGCCGACCCACGCCACGATCCCAGGGACGCGTGCCGAGACCCGCCCTACGCGCGTCTGGTCGTAAGAGACCTCTGACAGTGCCACCACCGTTGCGCGCATGGGGCGCTGCTGCACTTGCTCGACGGACACGTCCGCCTTTGCGAAGGCTGCGGGTGATGCGAACTGCACGTAGGCCAAGTGGATTTGGCAGTTGCGGGCGTTGGTCAGCTTCAACGCCTCGTCC
Source organism: uncultured bacterium (assembly GCA_937911525.1). Classification (GTDB taxonomy): domain Bacteria; phylum Planctomycetota; class J058; order J058; family J058; genus NORP233. Next base: position 6,969 of record CALDQK010000722.1, on the reverse strand, counting down.
TTCCACGTCACTTCCCGCCCGCTTGTAGAGGAAGGCGCCGATCCCTTCACCGCGACCTCTGGGTGGCAGGTCGTGCACTGCGACTCAGGGACCCCATGCTCCCGGCACCAGTCTGCTGCTGCGGCCCCAGTCAGGATCTCTGGGTGGCACACGGTGCACTTGGACTCCGGCACGCCGTGCTCCTTGCACCAGTCGTTGGCGTTGCCACCTGCGAGCGACGGGTTGCAGGCCAGGCACCGCGACTGCGGCACGTTGTGAGCCTCGCACCAGTCCTCTGCGGGGGCAGCTGAGGCCTGGCCGCGCGCCGGAATCTTCCAGCCGGTGCTGTGCCCGTAGACCCCGAGCACGCCGAGCCCCACCAGGATCAGGACGGTGGGGAGGGCCCCGAGGGCGCGTGAGACGAACGAGGTCTCGGTCGGCGCGGCCTCGCCTGCCGGAGGTGTCTCCGTCTGCACGACCGCATCGGTGGGCGCGTCCTCCTCAGGGGTGGCAGACGCTTCGTGGGGGAGCTCGGTCATGGGAGAGCCTCCTTGAGAGGAGTGCCGGTCGCGGCCTCCAGGCGTATGACGGCCGCCTGGTAGCGGGAGAGGGAAGAGAGGTATTCGCGGCGAACGCTGAAGGCGCGACGCTGCGCGGTCAGCCAGTCGAGGGTGCCCAATTCCTTGAGCCTGAGCCCTTCCGCCAGCAGTGACGTAGTGCGCTCGAGAGCGGGGAGGAGGTGTTGCTGGTGAAGGTCGATCTCGAGCTTGGCGCGACGCAGGCCGCCGAGGGCTTCATGGGCCTCTGCGCGCAACCCGTGCAGGACAGCGCGGAACTCGGCGCGCAGGCGCTCGCGCTGGACCTCCTTGGCGGCGATCGCCCCTTCGTTCTGGTTGAAGATCGGCAGCTCGATCATGAACCCAGGGCCCACGTAGTAGTCGCCGCCGGGTTCACGGTCGAAGGCCACTCCGATCGAGAGCCGTGGGTACTGGCGGTAGATCGCGAGGCGCAGCTCGTGCTCACCCCGCTCGTACGCGAGCGCGCGCGCGCGGAGCTCGAAGCGACCAGCCAGCAGGCGCCGCTCGACTTCGGCCTCGTTGACGGACTCGAACACGGTCACCTCGAGCGGCGAGCCCTCCTCGGAGAGCGGCACGGCCAGGTGCGGAGGGAGACCGAGCAGCTCATTCAGTCGCCGTCGAGCGCGCTGCACCTCGGACTCGGTCCGGATCACATCGCGGGAGACTTCGTGAACCCCAAGCTCGCTAAGGGTGGTGTCAAGGGCGGTTCCCTCGCCGATCGACTGCCGCCGCTGCAGCAGGTCGAGGGCTTGGCGCTGCAGCTTGGCCTGTTCCGAGAGGAGGCGGTGATCCTGAACCGCGACCCGGACCTGCAGGTAGGCCGACCGGACCTGAGCCACGAGGCGCCACTCAGCGGCGATGACCCCGGCCTCGGCCTCCTTGGTGCCCGCTTCGGCGGCGTCCTGGCGGGCAAACCGCTCCCACACCCGCAGGACCTCAGTCAGCCACTGGCCACCCATGGTCACGCCCGGCGCCCCGTCGACTCCGGGGAGCCAGGAGACGCCGATCCTGGGGTTTGGCCACTGACCCGCAGCGATCAGTCGGGCGTCTGCCTCTCCAGTCGCTAGGCGACGGGCGTGGAGCCGGGGGTTGAGCGTGAGCGCGAGCGCGACCGCCTCGGCTTCGCTCAGGCCGTCGCTGGGGTCGAACTCAGCGCTCCCGGACGGTTCTTGCCCGGGGAGTGAGCGCTCGACTGAGACGTCGAGACCGATTCCTTGCAGCCGCCGAAGCTCTACTTCGGGGTCAAGGGGGTCCGCTTCATAGGATTTGCACCCGGCGAGGAGGAGCGTGATCGCTCCCACACCGATAACCAAACGCATGATTCCCTCCGAGGAACGAAGTCCCGGCGCCCCAGTGGCGCCGGGTCGGAACGACCTCGGAGGGGATTAGCAGCGAATGACGACCGTCTTGAGATCTCGTCGAGGGGGTGGGGGGCCGCTTGGTGGAATCGGCTGCGGCCAAGACGGGGCAACGAAGGCATCGATCGCTGGCGGCGTGCTGAGCAGCGCCAGTGGAGCGTTGCTGGATAGGGACGACTCCGCAGTCCACTCCTGGGTGGACCCCAGGAGGTAGTCGCTACAGCCGTCGTCCCCCTCTACACCGTGCGAGTCGTGTTCCCGCTCGTCCCCGTCAGTGCAACACTCAGCCTCAGCGCAACACGTGGCCCACGTCAGCTCGAGTCCGGTGTGGTCCTGGTGAACGCAGAGCGAGAAAACTCCCGAAGTGGAGAACCCGAGAGCCAAAGCCACGAGGACGAGGACGTAGTTGTGAAACGAACGACGCACGAGGGGAGGGTAGCCGACCATCGGACGACTGTCTAATGCTGGTTTCCGAAAACGAGCAGGAGGCTTCACTTCTGGGGCCTATGTGGGAGCCCCCACTCCCACGGCGCGGAGCCCCGCCTCGGTCGGACCGGCCACGCTGCAGCAGTCGGCCAGCTTGCCGTCCACGACGACCGCGGGCACACGCTCGATCCCCAGGCTCTTGGCGCGCTCGGCCACGTCCTGCTGGTGCATGTCGAGGACGATCACCTCGCAGGACGAACAAGCCAGCCGCTTCACCAGGTTCAGGGCAGCGTCGCACGCGCCACAGCCCGCGCTGAACACTTCGATCTTCCTCTTCGTCACGATTCCCTCTCAGTCGTTGATACTTCAGTCGCGCTCGCGTCGATCGCGTCCAGGATCGGGCAGCCGCTCGCTGGGCCGTCTTGGACGCACTGCTCGACGAGGGCGCCGAGGGCGCGCTTGAAGGTCTGCAGCGCCTCGAGCTTCTCTTCAATGTCTTGGAGCTTGGCCCGCGCCACGGTGCGGACGTCTTCGCAGGTGGTGGCCGGGGAGACCCTGAGTGCGAGCAGCTCGGCGATCTCCTTGAGCGTGAAGCCCAGCGCCTGAGCCTGCTTGACGAAGCGGACCCGGCGCACGTCCTCGCTGGAGAACTCGCGGTAGCCGACCTTCTTGGGCCGCGGGTCGGGGATCAATCCCCGACGCTCGTAGTAGCGGATCGTCTCGACCCCGACTCCGCAGGCCTTGGCCAGTTCGCTGATCGTCATCGCAGGCGAGTCTAAGGCCCGTACCTAGGTACGGAGTCAAGCCCTGCATCAAGACCACCCCCCGAACCTGACCCGCCTGGCCACTTGGGCAGGTTCCGCCGCCGGACGTGACCACGCCCAAACCCGCTCCACGACGGAGCTTGCGGACGATTGGTCGGGTTGGTCAGGGGTTCTCGCCGGGGAGAGAGATACACATACTCAAACGCACACGAAAAACTCCGGAGGTCAGTCCGGATCTTCTTCTCTTAGTAGTAGTAGTAGTAGTTTGTACAGAGAAAGACCTGACCTACCTGACCAAGCGACGGGTCGCCCCTTGAGACCGCAGGGGTTGGGGTGGTCAGGAGGGGGTCGAAAACCCGACCAGCAACCCGACCAATCGGGCCGACCTGACCACGCGCCCCGCCCAGCGCTAGGAATTTCGAGGGGCCTCGCGGCGACCTGCTACGGTCCGCGCCATGGACGCAGGACCGCCCCTCTCGACCCGCCAACCGCATGCAGGACAGCCCCTCCCGGCCGAGCAGCCGGCCACGAATTCCCCGCCCTCGGGCCACGAGCCCGCCCAACCATCGCCCCAACCGTCGAGCGAATCGCCCCAGATGCGCGGCGTAAATCGACAGTTTGAGGGGTCCCCTCCCCCCAACGGCGGCGTCGCCACCGCGCGCGTGGCGCCCGAAACACTCCCAGAAACGAAAGCGTCGCCCGAGTCCCGTGACGGGCCCACGGGCGCGCGAGGGGGCGCCGTGGTGGAAGCCAGCGCTACCTCCCCAGACCTGGGCCACATCGCGGAGCAGCTGCGCCCGCTGGCCGTGCCCGTGGCCGACCTGACCGTCGATCCGGCGAACGCCCGGCGGCATCCGCAGCGGAACCTGAGCGCGATCGAGGCGAGTCTGCGCGTCTACGGACAGCGCAAGCCGATCGTCGTCCGGCGCGAAGGCATGGTCGTCGAGGCGGGGAACGGGACCCTCGCCGCGGCGCGACTCCTGCGCTGGACCCACGTGGCCGCGGTGGTCGTGGACGACGACCCAGTCACCGCCACGGGCTACGCCATTTCCGACAACCGCACCGCCGAGCTGGCGGAGTGGGACGACGAGGTCCTGGGCCGGCTCCTGGGTGAGCTGCGAACGGAAGACGTGGACCTGCATGAACTTGGCTGGTCGGACGAAGACCTCGACGCCTTGCTGTCGGACCTGGAGGCCGGTGACGGAGGCGAACAAGGGCAGGCCGAGGACGCTGGTCCCGAGGAGCCACCCGAGCAGCCGGTCAGCCAGAGGGGGGAGGTCTACGCGCTCGGGCCGCACCGGCTCATGTGCGGCGACTCCACCGATCCGGCCGACGTAGCACAGCTCATGGCGGGCGAGAAGGCGGTCCTCCTCGCGACGGACCCGCCCTACCTCGTGAACTATCGCGGCGGGAACCATCCCCAGTCCTGGCACAACAAGCCCGACGTCAAGGACAAGCACTGGGACGACTACGTCGAGCACGACGCCGGTGTCGAGTTTTTCGAGGCCTTCCTCAAGGTCGGGCTCGAGCACGCGGTGGACGACGTCGCCGTCTACCAGTGGCACGCCCACAAGCGGCAGGCCCTCGTCGAGGAGGCGTGGACCCGCGCGGGGCTCCTCTGCCACCAGCAGATCATTTGGGTCAAGGCTCGCCCGGTGCTCACTCGGTCGCACTTCATGTGGCAGCACGAGCCCTGCTTCTACGGCTGGGTGCAGGGCACGCCTCCGCGCCGGCGCCCGCCCAACAACGAGACGACGGTCTGGCAGATCGACCAGAAGGGCAACTCCGACGGGATCCACCCCACCCAGAAGCCGCTCGAGATCTTCGCCCGGCCGATTCGCTGGCACACCGCACCCGGCGAGCTCTGCTACGAGCCCTTCGCGGGCAGCGGCACGTGCCTCATCGCGGCGGCCATGGAGGGGCGCCGTTGCTACGCCATGGAGCTCAGCCCGGGCTTTTGCGACGTGATCCGCAAGCGCTGGGGTGACTACGCGCGTTCAGCCGGAGTCGAGCCCGGCGAGGGGGCCCTGTGAAGCGCGACCTCAGCAAGCGCGAGCTCGCCAAGGCCCTGGGCGTCAGCGTGCGCACCGTCGAGCGCTACGCCCAACGCGGCTGCCCCAGCTCGAAGGTGAAGGGGCAGTTGCGCTTCTCCGAGCAGGAGGTCCGAAGCTGGCGGACGAGCGAGGGCAACACGGGCCGCCCCGGGCGCCCCTCGCATATGGACGCGCTCCCCGAGCGACCTGCGCCGGCCGCCAGCGGACCCGTTGCTTCCAAGCAGAGCCTGGCCAAGGCCGAGCTGGCGCGGAAGATCTCGATCGCCCGCAAGAACGAGCTCGAAGTCGCCTCCGAGAAGGCGCTCAAGAACCTGGGCCTGGACAAGCTGATCCGCGAGGCGCGCGGCTTCGGCGACCTGGTCGCGATCAACCAGGAGATCGCAGCGCTGCTCGCGTCGGGCTCGCTCCTCCCCTCGCGAGGCCAGGCGATCCAGCGGCTCATGGCCGAGGCCCGCCAGAACATGCTCGCGCAGCAGGACGCTGGCCGAGAGCACGCCGACGGGCGCGTCTTCCTCTGCACCGAAGAGGGCGGGCTCATGCTCCGCGTCTTCGAGGGGATCGTCTCGGAGTCCCGCCGCGAGCGAGTCCTCAGGGTCCTCAAGGAGCAGGCAGAGGCCGACCTCCTGGAGAACCCCGACGTCGACACAGGAGCTGCAGCGTGAGCGCCGAGGAGTGGGGCCGCGGCGACCAGCGCAGAATCTCGACACGCGATTTCCCGGCCGAGGTCCTGGCCCTGGTCGACGCCAAGCAGGGCGGACGGTTCTGCGCGCTCTGCCGGGAGCAGAGCCTCTCGCCGCCTGCTGACCAGAAGCTGGTGATCGATCACCTCCAGCCCCTGTCCAAGGGCGGCGACAACCACTGGAGCAACCTCCGCTGGCTCTGCGCCAGCCACAACTCGGCCCGCCAGGCGCGCGCAGGCTTCAGCGGCCTGCCCGCCTGGGTCCGCAAGATCGGGGTCTCGGGACCGTGGTGATCGCGGAGCTGAAGAGGCTCGCCGAGCGACAGGGCGCCGCTGGCTTGCCTCGCCGGCCCCGCCCAGTCGAGGCGCGGATCACCTCCTACGTGCCCTGGTGGGCCCAGCGCATGGCCAGCCGCTCCCGGGCCGAGACGCGGGTCGTTGTCGCTGGAAGACAAAGCGGCAAGACCCATTGGGCGTCCTTCGAGGTGCTGCGGATCGCCATGGAGCGGCCTGGGTCGTTCTCAGCCGTGCTGGCGCCGACCTACCAAATCGCCCAAACCGCAATCGACAAGCTGCGTGCCATGGCGAGCGAGATCCCAGGCGCCGTCTGGAAGGAGCAGAAGAAGCGGCTCCTTCTCCCCAACGGTTCAAAGGTCGCGGTCTTCTCTGCCGATCGAAAGGAGTCCGTCCGCGGCCCCTCCATCGACGGCGTGTTCTGGGTGGACGAGGGCGCCTACCTCTCCGAGCGCGCCTACGAAGCGGCGCTCGGTGCTCTCGCCTCTGGCAACGGACGCGTGATCGTGACCACGACCCCGGTCGGCAAGAACTGGGTCTATCAGGAGTTCACGAGCGACGACGTAGAGAACGCCCACTTCCGCTTTCGCTCGAGCGACAGCCCCTACAGCAACAAGGCTCGGCTGCGGCGCCTGCGCCGAAAAATGAGCGCAGACAAGGCGGCCCAGGAGTTCGACGCGATCTTCGTGGACGACCTGCTGTTGGCGTTCCCGGACACCTCGCGCCTGTTCGCGCGTGGGTTCCCAGACCGGAGCTACGACCCTGCCCTGCAGAACGTCCTGGGTGTCGACCTGGGCAAGGAGCAGGACTGGCTCGTCGTCACGCTCATGAACCGCT